>DJKK01000060.1 GCA_002434595.1 Alphaproteobacteria bacterium UBA6544
GCGATATAACGGTTCTCCGCGACAACAATGGCCACGGCCTCGCCGACATGGACGACCTCGCCTTCAGCGAGGGCGGGCCGGTTCCGGTTCTGCTTGTATAGTTTGCTCGGCAATCCGACGACGAGGTATTCGTTTCGGAGATAGGGCCGGATTTCATCGCGGGTCAGTACGGCGTGGACGCCAGCTAGCTCTCGCGCAGCCGTGGTGTCGATCCCACGGATTTCCGCATGCCCGAATGGACTGCGGACGAAGGCGGCCTCCAGCATTCCCGAGCGCTTGATGTCATCGATAAAACGGCCCTGGCCGCGCAACAATTCGGGGTCTTCCAGACGATTAATTCGCCCGCGGCCACCTTCAGTTTCTATCGTCATCAGCAAAGACCTATTCTGATCCCGATAGGGGAGTAGTCCAGCGATCAGTATGGCGGCTTCGCCGCCACGTCATATATTTGAAAAGACGGTAAGGACGAGGCGGAGCAGGACGATGGAAGATCGGTCATCTAGATGGATCATTGACGAAGAAGAGCCCGAGGTCCCTAATCCCAAATGGTTCGATAATGCCATTGCCCGTGTGCCGAAATCGTGTCGGATTTTCGTGGAAGATTGCGATATACATTACCTTCGCTGGGGACCCGACGCGAGCGAGAAACAAGGGATCCTGTTCGTGCACGGCGGTGCCGCGCATGCCCATTGGTGGTCGTTCATCGCGCCCTTCTTTGCGGATGACCGTCCGGTCGCTGCGATTGATCTGTCTGGTATGGGCGATAGCGGCCGACGTGAGGAGTACGCCACGGCCCAACGCGTCGCAGAGATGGCGGCGGTTTCCGCTGATGCCGGCCTCGGCGAGAAGCCGGTGATCGTAGGACACAGTTTCGGTGGTTACATGACAATGTGCTATAGCCACAATTACGGCGATTCGTTGTCGGGCGCTGTTATCGTGGACTCATTTGTGCGCCCGCCGAGTGGAGACGATGATGGCCCGCGGGAGCCCGGCCGCCCGAAACCCTTTTTCCCCGACAAGGATACGGTGGTTCGGCGGTATCGTCTGTCGCCGTATCAGCCGTGTGAGAATGAGTTCCTGGTCGACTACATCGCCCAGCATGCGGTGGTCGAAGAAGAGCGTGGTTGGACCTGGAAATACGACGACGCGACACGGCATCGTGGGAGACGGGACGAGCCACTCGCCGACTATCTCCGCGATATGGCATGCCCGAAAGCATTGATCTACGGCGCCGATAGCGTACTGGCGACGGATGATGCAATCGAATACACACGTGAGCGCTTCGGTCTCGGCGATCATTTTATCGAGGTGCCGGCAGCGGGTCATCATCTGATGCTCGATCAGCCGATCGCGTTCGTTTCCTGCTTGCGCGTCATCCTAAACGGTTGGGGCGTTTGACCGATCATCCGGTCCCGGCATGGTTTGCGGATGCGATGGCCGATGCGCCAAGCTCGCACCACGTTGACGTCGGAGGCTGTTCCATTCATTTCCTGCGTTGGGGACCGCCGGGAGGAACCCTGCCGGGAATTCTGTTCCTCCATGGCGGCGGAGCGCATGCGCAGTGGTGGTCCTTTATCGCGCCCTTCTTCGATAATGACCGGCCGGTTGCGGCGCTCGACTTCTCGGGCATGGGCGATAGCGGGCGCCGGGTAGAATACGGCAGTCACGTACATGTGCCTGAAATATCCGCGGTGATCGAAGCCGCGAGGCTCGGCGATGGCACCATAATCGTCGGACACAGTTTCGGGGCTTACATGACCCTGTGCCATGCTGCGCAGTACGGCGCGCAGTTGGGCGGCGCGGTTATCGTCGATGCTGCGATACGGCCCGGCACCGAAGACCGGGACCAGCCGCGCGTAGCCTATGACCGGGCCAAACGCCATTATCCCGACAAGCGGGCCATCCTGTCGCGGTTTCGTCTGGCGCCCGAGCAGCCCTGCGAAAACCAATACATTCTCGACCATGTCGCCGAGCATTCGGTCATGGAAGAGGCTGAGGGCTGGACGTGGAAGTTCGATGTCGCGGCGCGGGGTGCCGCTCATTTCCAGGAACCGCTTGGCGCGTATCTTCGTGATATGCCGTGCCGCAAAGCGCTGGTTTATGGCGCGGAAAGCGCATTCATGACACCGGAGGTCGTGGCGCATATGAAGATGCTCCTTGGATCGAATGCACAGGTCGTTGCCGTCCCGACGGCGCACCACCACCTTACTGTTGAACAACCGATTGGTTTCATCGTTGCACTGCAAGGCATTCTTGCCGGCTGGGGTTCATGAACGCGACTGTCGATACACGTACCGAGATCGAATGGGTCTCCCAGAACAACAAACTGGTTTCCTATGCGGACGCCAAGATTTCTGTGATGGCGCCCGGCCTGACCTTCGCTGCGTTGGTCTTTGAAGGGTATCGCGCCTACTGGAGCGATGACGCCCAAGACCTCTACATCTTCCGTCTCGACGATCACATGAGACGGTTGGCATTTTCGATGAACCTGCTGGAACTCGACGATCCGCCCTCCATAGATACCTTCACCCGAGACATCTTGGAGACGCTTAAAGCGAACGACTTCAAAGAGGACACATATATCCGTCTCCAAGTCTATGTCGACGAATGGGGGTCGATGCTGGCCACCGGTCCCGTTGGCAGCACTGTAATCTGCCGGCCGAGACCCCGTGTTTCCGATTTCGATACGGGCAAGCGATTTATCGTCAGCAGCTGGCGACGCAATGCGGAGAACGCCAGTCCGCCACGCATCAAGGCGTCGGCAAATTACCTTAATAGTCGGCTCGCAGGTCTCGAGGCCAAGCGTCAGGGGGCCGGGGGTGCGATTCTCTTGAACGAAGACGGCACGGTCAGCGAAGGTCCGGGTGGGTGTTTGTTCGTGCTGCGCGACGGTGTGTTCATGACACCCGACGTGACCAGCGGCATCCTGGAGAGTGTCACCCGGCGTACCATCCTGGATATTGCTGGGCCTCTGGATATACCGGTTGCCGAACGTGCGCTTGGCCGCACTGAACTTTATCTTGCGGACGAAGCCTTCTATTGTGGCACGGGGCAGGAAATCATGCCGATCATCGCATTTGACGGCCGACAAGTCGGAGAAGGTGTGCCGGGCCCGATGACACGCCGTCTGCAAACTACCTTTGATGACATCGTTCGGGGTCGGAGCGACGCTTACCGGAATTGGCTGACGCCGGTCTATCATGGCTGACGGGAAACTAGATCCGGTCCGTCTCGGGCTGATTTGGCAACGGCTCAACGGCATCGTCGACCAGGTATCGGAGACTTTTGTCCGCGCGGCGTTCTCGACCGTGGTTCGGGACAACTATGATATGGCGTTCAGTCTGCTTGACCGTCAGGGCCGGCAATTCGTCCAGTCGCGCCGCAGCATTCCCAGCTTTATAGGCACCTTGCCGCGAACGCTTGAAGCGGTGCTTTCGAAGTTTCCGGTAGAGGTGCTTCGGCCCGGCGACGTGGTCGTGACGAACGATGCATGGATCGGTACCGGGCATCTTAACGACATCTCCATGATTTGCCCGATCTTCGCCGGCGACCGGTTGATTGCGTTTGCTGGCAGTACGGCCCACACGGTCGATATCGGCGGTGCGCCACGGCCCGACGCACAGGACTGCTTCGAAGAGGGCCTCTGCATTCCGATCTCGAAGATCGTCGAGGCGGGCTGCGAGAATGATCTGGTAATTGATTTCATCACGGAAAATCTGCGCGCGCCCAACGAGACGCTTGGGGATATCCGTGCGCAGTTCGCGGCCTATGCCGACTGTCGTGAAAAGTTGCTCAAGGTTCTCGAAGAAGAAGCTCTCGAGGATTTTGATCCAGTGATAGAGGAGATCGTGGCGCGGTCTTCTCGCAGTATGCGGTCCGTAATTGCGGAGTTGCCGGACGGACGCTACACGGATTCTTTCCTGATTGACGGTTTCGACGAACCCCTAACGGTCGCCTGCGCGGTCACGATCGACGGGGAGACGATTGATGTCGATTTCGACGGGACGTCGCCGCAGATCCCGTTCCCGATAAACAGCGTGATGAACTACACCTATGCCTATTCATGTTTCGCGCTGAAATGCCTACTTGATCCGTCAGCACCCAACAACAGTGGTTCGTTCGATGCGGTGTCTATTCGCGCACCTGAAGGAAGCTTGCTCAATGCACACCGCCCGGCGCCCGTATGGGGACGCCATCTGTCGGGCCATTACGCGCCACCGGCGATCTTCGGCGCCCTGAGCAGTATTTTGCCGGAGCGCGTCGTCGCGGAATCCGGTTCTCCGCTTTGGAATGTGTATTTCAAGGGGATTGACGATCGCGGTGCATCTTTTGTGAAAATGTTCTTCATGAATGGTGGGCATGGCGCGCGGCCGAATGGAGATGGGCCCGCATGTCTCAGCTTTCCGAGCAATGTCTCGAACCAACCGATCGAGTTCTTTGAAGCGCAAACTCCGTTACTGGTAACGGAAAAATGTCTTGTGCCGGATACCGCCGGTGAAGGGCGTTATCGCGGCGGCGATGCCCAGCGTCTTTCTTTTCAGTCGACCGCAGAAGCGCCGATAACAATGACGATTCGGCACGAGCGGATTACGTATCCGCCGCGAGGTCTGCTCGGTGGCGAAAATGGTGCGCCCGGGGTCGATTTGGTGAATGACAAACCCATTCCCGCGAAATCCCGGCAGACCCTTTACAAGGGAGATATCGCGACTTTCCAGATGCCGGGCGGTGGCGGGCTTCATTCTCCGGATGGGCGCGCGGCGGGAGCAGTGGATCGCGACTTGGAACGTGGCCTGCTGAGTGGAGAAAAGGCGAAAACGGTGTATGGCTGGGTTCGAGGTGCCGATGAGTGAATTCAAAATCGGCGTCGACATCGGCGGCACCTTCACGGATGTTGTGCTTTGGGATGTCGCCGGTGGCCGAACCCACAATGCCAAACTGTTGACCACGCCCGACGATCCGTCGCGGGCTGTGAAAGATGGCGTTCGGCACATTCTCGATGAAAAAGGGGTGCCGCCGGAAAGCGTTGTGGCGGTTATACATGGCACCACGCTGGTGGCCAATGCCCTGATTGAACGCAAGGGCGTCCAAACGGGATTGATTACTACGCGTGGGTTCCGCGACGTGCTCGAGATCGGCCGAGAGTGGCGATATGACCTATTCGATCTTGGGATTGAAATGCCGGAGCCGATCGCGGGCCGTCCCCATCGTGCCGAGATCACGGAGCGGGTCGACGCTGAAGGCAAAATCCTGACCTCACTGGCGTTGGGTGAACTTGAACCGATCGTTGAGAAGTTTCGCACCGCTGGCGTAGTTTCGATAGGTGTCTGCCTTCTCCATGGTTACCGGAACTCGGAACATGAGCGGGCTGTCCGTGAAAGGCTTGCTGTTCTGGCGCCGGAGATGTCGGTCTCTCTGTCTTCAGATGTCAGTGCGGAGATGGGTGAGTATGAACGGAGTTCGACGACCGTCGCCGATGCTTATGTACGGCCGATCTTCAGAACATATGTCGAGCGGCTTTCCGACGGCCTGAAAGAAATGGGCGTCGGCTGTGAGTTGTTGATGATTCTATCCGACGGTCGCACCGTGCGTCACGACACCGCGACGGAATTCCCAATTCGGCTCGTCCAGTCGGGACCTGCGGCCGGCGCTCAAGCAGCTGTCATTTATGGAGGCGCGTCAGGCGAGCATGATTTGCTCTGTTTTGACATGGGGGGAACGACAGCGAAGGCTTGCCTGATCGAGAACGCCGAACCTCAGCGCTCCGCAAGTTTTGAGGTCGCGCGTGTTTTCAGGTTTGCCGAGGGCAGTGGCCTGCCGCTGCAGATTCCAGCCATCGATATGATCGAAATTGGCGCTGGAGGCGGCAGTATCGCGCGTGTTGACCGATTGGGGCTGATCCGTGTTGGTCCGGATAGCGCCGGAGCGGATCCGGGGCCTGCCTGCTACGGCCGCGGCGGCAGCCTACCGACGGTAACGGATGCAGACCTCGTGCTCGGTTATCTCGATGCGGATAGTTTTCTCGGCGGCGACATGACGCTCGATAGGGATGCCGCCGTCGCTGCGATTCGCACGAACTTGGCCGAGCCGATGGGTGTCTCGGTCGAAGCGGCAGCTTGGGGAATGCACGAGACCGTCACGGGCAATATGGCGCAGGCGGCAATGGTTCATGCTATTGAGAAGGGGCTGAACGTTGCGCGGTTCCGCATTGTCCCGATTGGCGGCGCGGGGCCCGTCCACGCCTGCAGCCTGGCACGGAAGATGGGTATAGGCCGACTAATCTGCCCGCCGGGCGCTGGCGTTGCCTCTGCAATCGGCATGTTGGGGTCGCCGATCTCCTTTGAGTTCGCTCAGACCCATATGTCGCGACTTGATGCTGTCGATTGGCCGACGATAGCCGGCATGACGGAGGCCATGGCGGCGCGTGGCCGAGAACTGGTCCTGAACGCCGGTGTCGATGAGTTTGCAATCGAATATACGGTTACCATGCGCTACGTCGGGCAGGGTTATGAAGTAGACGTGCCGCTGGACGCGTCGACGATAAGCGGTGGCGATAACGCGACCGTCGCCCGCGCTTTTGCAGACTGCTATCATCGTCGGTTTGGCCGGACCGAGGACATGGCGGCGGAAGTTGTTACCTGGAGAGTCGTGGTCGGTGGGGAAAGACCTGTATTCTTGAAGGTATTCTCCGGTTTACCCGAGGTATCGCAGCCCGAGCAAGTAGCGGAATCGGCCACGCGTTCCGTTTGGTTTGGCCCCGAGGAAGGCTACAGAATGACATCGGTATATCACCGCGACTCACTGGTCCCTGGCTCAGCCGTAAGCGGCCCAGCGATTATCGAGGAAACCGAATCGACGCTCATTCTCCCGCCGATGTCGCACGCGGAGGTCGATGCGGCTTCCAACATCGTTGTAACTATCGACTAGTCGACGAGCCTCTTACTGGCGTTTGCTGCGCCACCAATCGATTGTTTCTTGTGCGGGTTCCTAAGCTCCCGGCATCATCGGAAGGCCCAAACCCTTCTCGCCCGCGGCGGGTACGCAGGTACGGCCATAATGGCAGCCGGCGAAATATATCGCGATCGTCTTAACAAGACCTTACCCGTGCAAGAAGGAAACGTTATATAGCCAAAATCGTAAAGAGTGTTTGCTTCTATGCGGCCAGGGGTTTCAGCCGCCCCGGGTTGCGCTCACACAAAAGCGGACGCACCCATTTGCCGAAACGCTCTGCTTCTGCGTCGTGCAGATAACCCGACATGCAAAAGGAATGGCATCCGATGTCGATATAGCCTTGGATCGTTTCCGCGCATTGTTCAGGTGTCCCCACGATAACGATACCAGCGCCGGGACGCGCCTGGGTGAGGCCGGTCCACATATGTGGGGCGATCATCTTGCCGTACTCCTCGGCAAGCTGACGCACCCGTTGGTTGGCGACAGAATTGGCGAAATGCGTCCGAATAACTTCGCGTTGAGCGTCGGTAACATTGCGCACCAAGCCTTCCGCGACGTTCCACGCCTCCCTCTCGTCCTCTCGGCAGACAATCTGCAGCCGCATGCCGAAGCCGATGTCGTCGGCTCGGCCGTATCGTCCGGCAAGTCTGCACATTTCTGCTATGTTAGATTCCACGCGCTCGACCGTATCCCCCCAGAAGAGATGCACGTCGGAATGCCGGGCGGAGAGTTCCGCGGCCTGTTGCGAACCGCCACCTAGATAAAAGCTCGGATATGGTTTCTGATAAGTCTCCGTGCCGATCTGGGCCTGCTTCAGCTGGTAAAATTTGCCATCATAATCGACACCTTCTGGCGTCTCCCACAGGGCCTTGCAGATTTGGACCTCTTCCTCCATCGCCGCATAGCGTTGCTCCTTGGTGAGGCCGGTACCCTCAGCCTTATTCTCCACTTCGTTTTGACCGGCGATGAGATTGATTGAAATGCGTCCCTCGGACATTTGATCGTAGGTGGCGATCATCTTAGCGAGCAGCACGGGGTTGATATAGCTGGGACGTGCGGCAACGAGCATACGTATGGATTTGGTGCAGCCTATCAGCATCGCGCTGGTTATCCAGGCATCCCAGCAAAGCGCGGAGACGGGCAACAGTATGTACTCAAATCCATTGTTCTCGGCCGTCTGCACAACACGGCGGAACATCTCCGGTGACGGCGGCACCTGTTGCGGTTCCGCATAATCCAGTGTGTCGCCCCGCGTCGGCAAGAACCACCCGAATTCAAGATCACGCATAAGGTCGCCTCTATATGTATGGTTTTTATTCATCTTCGAACTGAGCCATCTCAGTTTCGAGTTGAGCTAACTCTGTATTTGCCGCATCCATAATGTCAATTAGGTGCATATCTAAGAGGGCAACATTCTTTGAAGGGAAATAGGACTCGAAATCTCCCCCATCAGCGTAGAGCCCGGCCCCCGTTAATTTGGAGACTCGGAGGGGGTTAAGGCGATGGAGCGTCCGGGGCATTTCCTACGTACAGCTTTATGTACACTCATGGTCGAAATTTAGGCGCACGACCTCAAGTAACGATAACCAGATAAGGACATATAATAAATTGATATTAATAGATAAAATGAACGTTCATGGATGTTAAAGGACGGTGGTGGAATAGAGAGTGGCGGAGAGAGAGGGATTCGAACCCTCGGTACGCTTACGCGCACAACGGTTTTCGAGACCGCCCCGTTCGACCACTCCGGCATCTCTCCGCTCAAATAAACGTTTATTTACAGTAACTTATTCGGAATACCCATTCTTTGGGGAAAGTATCCTAGTAAATGAGTAAGTCAGACCAAATTTTGTATATCCAAAAGAAACTGTAATCTACCGTTTACCACGGTTTGATAAACGCTATACGAAAAATTCGCAAACATTCCGTTTCAAGGTTTCAGATCTGAAACGAACGATTAGAAGTTTTTTATTTTCATGCCGTTTAGGCTCAGTTCTCCACCTACTCTATTTAGCTTTACGCTCGCTGGCAGAACCGCCGCAATCTCATCTCGAAGACCCGATAGCACTTCATCTCTTATAGGAATTTCCGCTTCATCGTAGCCTAATCGAAAAGCGAGATCTTCCTCAAAACCCGGCAAGCCACTCTCCTCGTCCTTGCCACTCACGAGAAAATTAAAGGTGATCGATATGTGATGCGCTTTTTCCATAAACTGTAATACCTTCAATATTTTCCGGGAAACTCACCCATCTCCACTCCAAGCCTTTGCCATTCCCTAAACCGCCTTTCCCTTTTCTTTCTTGTCCTCTGTGGGCTTTTTCCGGCGAATAATGATATCGCCGTTTCCTAGGATTTCAGGTGCTTTGTATTGCGGGATTGCTTTAAGCACGAGGTCGAGGGCTTCAAAGATCATCTTTGCCCCCTCCTCAATCATCATTTCGGGTGATTTCTTCTCGTCTGCGAAACTTACGCTCGAGGTCGAAAGCACAAATGCCAGACTGATCGCGAGAAAAAGACCTTTCATTTAAGCTACCTCCAAAGCCCGATATACCGTCGCCCGACTAATATTAAGCTCACGGGCAATTCTGGTCGGTTTTAATCCTTTCGCAGCCAACTCTCTAATCTTCGCTTTATCGATTTTAGGTGGGCGACCCTTATAAACGCCCTTCTCTTTGGCTTTTGCTATGCCCTCGAGTTGACGTTCCCGTCTCAGGTTCGTCTCGAACTCCGCAAACACACCCAACATATCGAGGAAGCACTTTCCGGCGCTTGTTGTCGTATCGATAGGTTGCTCCGTGGCTTTAAGCTCAACGCCTCTTTCCCTTAAGTCTCGGACAATCGATTGAAGATCGAGAACCGAACGACC
>DJKK01000218.1:0-299 GCA_002434595.1 Alphaproteobacteria bacterium UBA6544
ACCTTCCGCCTTTTCGAGGAATCGGGTATTCTGGAACGTCATGACTTTGGAGATGGCCGGTCGCGTTACGAAGAGGCAACCGACGATCACCACGATCATCTCATCAACATCAAGACTGGCGAAGTCGTCTGTTTTACCAGTTCTGAAATTGAAGCGCTTAAAGAACGTATTGCGAAAGAGCACGGTTTGAAACTCGTTGACCACAAGCTCGAACTATACGGCATCCCTGTAGACGCCGAAGAATAGCCCTTACGTTGGCGTAATATAATGAAATTATGGCGGAAGAGAGTGGGAGTCGA
>DJKK01000218.1:611-3185 GCA_002434595.1 Alphaproteobacteria bacterium UBA6544
GAAGAGAGTGGGAGTCGAACCCACCGGGACCGTCTGACGTCCCCCAACGGTTTTGAAGACCGCGCGCGACACCGGCCGCGATTCCCTTCCAAGAACGATATCAATAGGTTGTCGGAAGTGATTGCAAATAGATTCTGGGCATGGCTGATGTCCGCACACAGCGATCCGGGAAGATGCATCCGTAATCCTTTCCGCGATCAACGGCATGGCGGAGCCTTTTACATTGTGAGAGTTGGAACTCATCGTAGAACTGGTTCGCCCTGAAAATTGGCCTATCCGCACAATAGCTGCTGACTAAAGGAGTTTCGAATGAACCATATGATAAATTTCGCCGCGGTCATGATCATGACCCTTGCGCCCTCTATCGCAGCAGCACACATGGGTTCGTTTTCTCATGACGCGTATCTGCACGGTGCAGCGCACGGTCTAGAGATTTTGACCGCCCTTTTAATCACCTGTTTTGGCTACCGCGGTTGGCTAAAGTTTTATCGATAAGGTGATTTGCGCTGAAATGGCTACCGGCGGCTCTCGAACTCGCTACGGCCCACTTCCAAGAAATCAGCGTGGTGACATGACAGCTCCTCGAGAGAGGCTACATTTCTGCTGTTGTGGGGGAAGCGTATGCGTTCGCATTATAACTCAATAGGAGCGTAGGCCATGGGCGACCGATTCGATTTGGTGATTCGCGGCGGGACTATAATTGACGGGACCGGAGGGCGGGCTCGGACGGCCGACGTTGCGATTTCAAACGGCGCGATTGCGGAGGTCGGTCCGGTTACGGAGGCCGGACGAGAAGAGATCGATGCGAAAAATCTTATTGTGATCCCAGGGTTCGTCGACGTTCATACCCATTACGACGCGCAGGTCACCTGGGCGCAGCAAATCTTGCCGTCATCGTGCAACGGCGTGACAACGGTATTGATGGGAAACTGTGGCGTTGGGTTTGCGCCTGTTCGGCCGGACCATCACGACATGCTGATCAGCTTGATGGAGGGGGTGGAGGACATTCCGGAGGTGGTTATGAAAGAAGGGTTGCCTTGGGATTGGGCAAGCTTTCCTGACTATCTCGATTCGCTCGAGGGCAATACGTACGACGTGGATGTCGCGACCCAGGTGCCACATGCCGCGTTGCGCGTGTTCGTGATGGGCGAGCGCGGCGCAAATCGGGAGGAAGCAACGGCGGAAGATCGTGCGGAAATGGCGCGGCTTGCGGCGGAGGGAATGCGCGCGGGCGCATTCGGATTCTCGACATCACGTCTGCTGCAGCACCGGACCTCAGAAGGTCAGCCAATCCCATCCTATGGCGCGGCGCAGGAAGAGCTTCTTGAGATCGCCGATGCGTTGGCAGGTGTTGGACGGGGATGGATACAGACAGTTGGTGATTTCGAGGACGCGATCGACGCGGAATTCGAACTACGCCGGCAACTGGCGGAGCGCTCCGGACTGCCGTTGACCATGACCTTGCTGCAGAAAGAAGCCCGGCCGGATGAGTGGCGCGACCTGCTGGGGCGAATTGAGCGGGCCAATGCGGAAGGCCTGAAGATCACGGCGCAGATTCGCGGTCGCCCGACCAGTGTCCTGCTTGGCTTTGAGCTGTCGATCAATCCCTTTAGCGCCTGCCCGAGCTGGGCGGAAGTGAAGGATTTGGATTTCGATACGCGCCTTAACCGTCTGCGAGATTCGGCATTGCGCGCACGGCTGATTTCAGAGCCTTGCGGCGACATCATTCGCCAACGCCGATTCCAACAATGGGATCGGATCTTTCCCTTCGGCGATCCACCGCAATACGAACCGGATCCCGAGACAAGCATTGGGAAACAGGCGGAACTGGCCGGTGTGGCGCCGGCAGAGCTCGCCTACGACATGATGTTGGAGAATGATGGCCGCGCCATCCTGTACAGACCGACGACGAACTACGTCAATGGGGATCTGGCTGTCGTCCATGAGATGCTCGAGCATCCAAATACGTTAATTGGCCTTGGTGACGGTGGTGCGCATGTGGGAGTGATGTGCGACGCGACCGATATGGCGCATACGATCAGTTATTGGACGCGCGACAGGTCACGGGGACCGAAACATCGTCTCGAGGATATGGTCCGCCGTCTGACGTCGGCAAATGCAGACGCGATTGGCCTCTTCGACCGCGGCCGGATCGCGCCGGGGCTTCGCGCCGATATCAACATCATCGACTACGACGCGCTGACACTGCAGTCGCCGGAGATACACTACGACCTTCCCGCAGGCGGTAAGCGACTGCTGCAGCAGGCGACGGGTATCGAGGCAACGCTAGTTGCGGGCCAACCCGTCTGGCGGAACGGGGAAGCTACGGGTGCGCTTCCTGGCCGATTGCTGCGGAGTCGTTCTTAGCGCCGGTGATGCTGCATCTCGCTTCTGCGAGATTTCTGCGGCGGATCAACTCGTCCTGGTTTGCCGATTCATGCCCGACAATCAGCATGTTTACGTTGTTGTCTCGCACTTCGAAGTCGCGACAGTCATAGTGCCTGTCGGCAAATTCGCCAAATGAACTCTAGGCCTTTCGACGCCCATTTCCGATACACCAAATCCGCATTTGCG
>DJKK01000184.1 GCA_002434595.1 Alphaproteobacteria bacterium UBA6544
CACCGATTGCGGCGGGCGGCAATAGGAAATGAACAATGTCAAAGAGTGCGAGTGCCAGCACAATAAAACAGAAATCAGCACGGAACATTTCACGTAATATAAAGGCAAACCATTGCGCAATGCCTTGGGGTCTTGGTGCAGGGGAGGCGTCTGCATCGTCCTCTTCGGAACTGTCAGACAATGAAATTAGGTAGTTTATTGTTGCGGCGATCGCGGCGGAGCCAGCAAACCAGAGCCAAATTTCATTGCTCGTCTTTGCCGAGGCGCCCCATCCCAAGCCGACGAAAAAAGCTGCATTAACAATCCAGTCGACGAAAGTGTCGTATTGGGCACCGAAGCTGGTGCATTGGTCCTTGATCCGTGCAACTTCGCCGTCGACATTATCGAGGACATAACAAACAAGAAAAAGCATCGCACCCGTCAGTATCCAATGATGCGATCCAAGCGCGAGCGCCCATGCTGCAGCGATACCGGCGAGCAATGAAGCGGTCGTGATCAAGTTGGGATCAATCGGGAGCGGCAGAAGCAATCGCGTCAGGGGTGGCGACAAATTCCGGATCAAGGGAAAAAGCGTGCGTTCCGATTTCAGGGCTGACTGCTCTATGTCTTGGTGCAGGTTGGGCATTGTGCAGTTAGTCTAAATTGAGGTTTGTTTCATGCATAGCCCGGATTGGCCTGCGGTTGGTTACCGCAGGCGACTTCGCCGGACATGATGGGAATACTGACTGATCGCCTTGTTGGTATACGGTCGGGCAGTACAAACTTTAATTGCACGCACGCTTCGAGAACACTGTTTAATGCCTCTTTCGCAAACTCGCAAAATAATCATCGGCGCGATTATCGGCGTGAGCGCATTTTGCGCCCTTTTTCTTTGGCAGGGTGTTGAGACGGTCGGCACCCTGCTGACGCAAGGAGGCTTGGCGCTGCTATTTGTTTGCCTTTTCGCGCCGGTAGAACAATGGCTCGCATCAGAGGGATGGCGCGTATTATTTCCGCGCTGTCGCCGGCCAACAACAATACGCACGGTATTGGCCTCATGGATGGGGTCGGCGGTGAATACGCTCCTCCCCGTGGCGACAATCGGCGGAGAACTCGCGAAGACGCGAATCGTCATCCGGCACGGACAACCAACCGGGCCAACCGTCGCGATCATGTTTGTCGACAAGACGGCACAAGCTCTCGCCGTTGCGCTCTGGGGCGTGTCCGGTGCCCTGATGCTTGCGGTAACCGTGGGAGATATTGCTGTCGTGTCGAGTGCGCTTGCCGGTGTGGGCCTTCTCCTGCTGGGCATCGCTATTTTTGCTCTTCTTCAAAAACAGGGAGTGCTGGGAACCTCAGTAAGCCGTTTCCTAGAACGCTTCGGATTGGATCAGGAGTTTAGATGGCGTGGCGGGCTTGAAAGCATGGATGACGCTTTCTGCGAACTCTATAAGGACCGCTTTCGACTGACCGTTGCCGTTAGCTTGCGCATTGTCCAACGGGTTTTTCTTGTTGGCGAAGTGGTTCTGGTAGGTTTCCTTGTCGGCTTGCCGATCGGATTTGTCGATGCGATCATCTTGAAGGGCATAATTGGTGCGCTTAGAGGTGCTTCCTTCGCCGTGCCTGGTGGTATTGGCATCCAGGAGGGCGGCTATGTTGCGATCGGCGCCTTGCTCGGGCATCCGGCGGATCTGATGCTGGTGGTCTCTTTGGCGACTCGTATACGGGAAATTCTTCCAAGTATTCCGATGCTGATTTTGTGGCAGATGACAGAGGCTCGGAAACTTCTTGGGATCGATCGATCAGACGCATCGAAAGACGCGCTTTAGATGTTTATCCAATCGATCCACTGGCCGGGGTGCTCGATGACCTCCGCCTCAAGACGGCGTGCATATTCTTGAGCGGTAGAGATGACAGCGTCACGCCGTGTAGTATTGACGAGCACATTGATCGGCGGGGAGATGCGTACCCGATAACAGAAATCATCAGTTCGCGTGGTGAAGACAGGCAGTAGTGCCGATTGAGAATTCCAGGCAAGCACGGCCGCACCTGGAGCGATACGCATGGCACTGTTCAGAAATGGAGCCTCAACCGGTCGATTAGAATCGCCACGCACGGTTACCGAAACCACTTCGTTTTCGGCTAGACGATGCGCAAGATCATCTAATATCGCACCCGGATTGTCTTCCGACATCACAACACGATCTGCAAGATATCGCGCTTCAATCGATGTACGGACAGGATTTAGAACGCGGATGCCGAAATGTGTCGGTGAAAAACCATGTTCGCGGCGGCTCATGTGATGGAGCCGGTAGCCTTTTCGATAGAGCCCCATCTTGGTGATCAGGCTGGCGAAATAGAAATGACTGTCCCAGAGGATGGCGCCTCTTCCGGCACTCAACGCCGCTTCGAGATGCGCTTCGCCCTCAATCGATATATCAGGCACCCATCGCATTGGGGCGTGGCCGCGGATCGTCTGCATCGCAGTTTCGATTTCACAAGTGACGAGCTGTCGGGCAATTTCAGAAGGTGTCAGCGGAAGATCGTGTTTCCCGGCGATTTCGCGTACACGCTGGGCAATCTTCTCCGGGCTTCTCGACAAGATTGCGCCGGCGTAGGGAGCGGCGTTTTTGGCCACGGTATTCCAGGTCCGCTCGGCGGTGGTCCAGGAAACTGCCGCCATCATCGGAAATCCGGCAAGGACGCCAAAGTCGTGCGCGCTAACAATTGGGCGTCGGGACCCCACGACTGGCTCCTCTAGCAGACCCGGCAAAAGGCGAACACGACTTTGATATTGTCGCCGAATTCAGCGTTACGGGGAAGGTACGGTCGGGGATCGCTGATATCAAGAATCTCCCAAACACCAGACACTTCAAGCTCTTTCATCAGCGCGGCAAAACCCTGTTCTTTCCAGCGATCGTCACGGTGTGTGAACAAGAGATGTCCATTCGGTTTGACGATCCGGCACAAATCGGTCAGCAGGGCACGCGGTTGCGCTATATAGGTCATGACGCCGACAGATGCCACGGCATCGAACAGGGAGGTGTCGAAGGGAAGTGGCGGTTCCTGGAGGTCGCAGCGGAGCAAATCGTTATAAATGTCGAGATGTCGTGCTTTTTTGAGCGACGCGGACGATATGTCGATACCGGTAATTGCACACTTGCACTTGCTAGACAGGGCTTTCGCGAAGAGGCCTGTGCCGCATCCGACATCAAGAACATTCGAAACATCTGATAAATGGGAAGCGAGTTGATCTGCGGCCTCCGCGGGCGCGCTATAATGCCACTCTTTGAGCTCCTGATCGTAGGTGCCGGCCCAGTCGTCGTAGTAAGACTCGATCGCAACGGTATCCGTAGAGCCCACCTTCAGAGAATCGAAGTCTTCGTCACCGTTCATCTTATCGACTCCGCGACTGCATACGTCTCACTTTGTCGTCGACAGTCGCCACGAGGCCTGAGATGCCGCTACGTTTGAGGATTGAGGTGTATTCGGCGCGTTGCTTGGCGAGTTC
>DJKK01000166.1 GCA_002434595.1 Alphaproteobacteria bacterium UBA6544
GGTGATCGGCGGCGGCAACACCGCGGTCGAGGAAGCGCTCTATCTTACCAACCATGCGAGCAAAGTGACGTTGATCCACCGCCGCGATCAGTTGCGCTCGGAGAAGATCCTGCAGGATCGGCTCTTCGCAAATCCGAAAATCGAAGTCCTCTGGGATCACGTAATGGAAGACATCGTCGGCGATGACAACCCGGCAAGCGTGACCGGTGCAAAACTTCGCAACGTCAAGACGGACGAAGTTTCCGAGCTTACGGTCGACGGCATATTCGTCGCCATCGGCCACGATCCTGCGACGGCGATATTCAATGGTCATATCGAGCTCGACGATGAAGGCTACGTCATCACCAAGCCCGATAGCACGGAGACGGCAATCCCCGGGGTATTTGCCGCCGGCGACGTCAAGGACAAGGTTTACCGGCAGGCCGTAACAGCAGCCGGGATGGGTTGCATGGCAGCTCTTGAGGCGGAGAAGTTTGTTGCGGAGCACGAGGTGCAAAGCGCGGCGGCAGAATAACCCGTCCCGCTTCGGCATCTATCCACCGTAAAACACGTTATCGCCAAGATCCTTCATCTCCAGTATAGCCGCGTCGGCACGACCCTCGGGCGGTTGAGAGAGATGGACTTCGACCACTTCGCCGACGACGATATGGTGATCGCCCTTCTCGACGATCTCCGCCACCTTGCATTCAATTGCGGCGGGCGCGTCAGAGAGAAGCGGTGACCCAATTACGCCGGCGATTACTGTCTCGTCACTTAGTGTATCGCCGACGGCTTCGACAGGTTTAAAGAATGCAAACGCTGTTTCCTGCTGTCCTTTACCCAGCATGTTTAGGGCGAAACACCTTGCCGCTTTCACGACCGCATAGAGGCTTGAATCCGCGTTCACGCCAATCGCCACCAGCGGAGGATCAAAAGAGCATTGCATGACCCAGTTCACGGTCCCGGCACCGACATTGCCATCGCCGTCCTTGGCGGTCATGACATAGATACCGTAAGGGATCATCCGGAGCGTGGTTTTCTTCTTATCCTCGTCCATTTCAATGTCCTTTCGGTTGGCAGTTCCATGCTATCAAATATCGGCGCAACCAATTACGGAAAGGACCGAGCCATGCGCAAACGCCGACCGTCCAATTGTCGCCGATCCTGGCTTTTTCTCGGGGGTGCCGACGTGGATGCGCTCATCGCCGCGGCCGACAGCGGCGCCGATGTACTGATACATGAACTCGAGGACTTTACCGCACCTGACCAGCGCCCGGCCGCGCGGGCGATTGCACCGACGGTCCTCGCAGCATGGAAGGAACGCGGCATCATCGCGGGCGTGCGCGTCAACCCGCTTGCCGATTGCGGAGGCGAAGATCTGACTGCCGTCATGACGGGGACCCCGGACGTCATCATGTTGCCGAAGGTTGGAGAACCGGCCCATGTGGCCGAGCTCGACCACGCCATCTTAAGCGCCGAACGCGCGGCGGGGATCGACTCCGGGAGCACGGAACTTGTCCCGAATATCGAGCTGGCGCGCGGCCTCATCCGGACCCACGACATTTGTAAGGCGAGCCCACGCGTGAGCGCAGCACTGGTTGCCTCGGAAGACATGGCAACCGATCTCGGCGCTGAACGCGGGCGGGACGGCGAAGAGCTGAAATACGTGCGCGCCCGGTTCCATGTGGAATGCGTTGCGGCGGGCGTTGTTTCCATCGACGTGCCCTATACCTGGACGGACAATGAGGGAGTAGAGCAGGAAGCGCGCCACGCCCGCCGCCTCGGCTACAAGGCGAAAAGCGCCGTCGACCCACGGCACGCAGCGGTTATCAATTGCGTGTTCACGCCCTCGGAAGATGAAGTCGAAGAAGCCCGGCGAATCATTGAGTATTTCGAGACCGCGCAAGCGCAGGGCTACGGACGGGCCGAACTCGACGGATCGCTGATCGAGACCCCGATCTACCGAAACGCTCAGCAACTCCTCGATCGATTCGAGGCACTTACGGCGTACTAAACCCGCTTGCCGATATCGATCCAGACCGCCTTGGCCACGCCGCGGATTTTGCCGGTGTCGTCGTAAAGCGCGGTCCCGGCGAGCGCCTTTCGGCCCGCGCGCTCAATCGGCCAACCGATCACAGTGCATCTCGTTCCTACGGCAAGGTCAGGATCGACCCTCGCCGTCAACCGGCCAAGCAGCATAATGATGCCGCTGTCACGGATGATCGACCAGACGCCAGGACAATCGAGCGCACTCCATAGAATGCGTGGCAGAATGAGCCCGTCCTCAGAGGCGAAGTTCGCATGCGGCGTCCAGTGTGCCGCGACCACATCACTGCCCTCGACCGGTCCGGTCAGAAGGCGTAATCCATCGCCTTCCTCACGGCCCGCACCACAAGCAAAGCAGTTATGGAAGTCGTCCTTCTTGAATTCGTTGAACCGAATTTCCGCGCCCGCCACCGCATCGGGTTTCGGGCAATCGGGTATGTCGAGAGACAGTTCGGACGGCCTGACCTCGCCGACCAGCGTTCCGCCATCATAGACACGGGCGCTTTCCCCTTCGTGCGATACGGTCATTGTACGGTCGAGCGGCGGCGGGCTGCGCAAAGTCACCTCTGCCGGTCCGTCGACAAGGTCGGCAAACGCACCTGCTACGTAGCCGCCATGGCCGGAGCCGGGTGGCCCGTTGAACTGGGATGTGATGGTGATGAATTCGATCATGCCAAATACCAAGATATGGTGAAGGGAAGAGCACTTCAACGTAACCCGAACGACGCCATCGATAATCTGTATGCTGTGACAGGGCTCATACGGTTTGCAGACGGTCGAACGATAGACTGCTTCGAACCAATGAAGGTAATCATGTTCAAGCGACACATCGGCGCCATGATCGGCGCCTTTCTGATCAGTCTGGCTCATCTCCCGCTGTCGGCGCCGACGACGCACCCCCAAGAGCGTTGCCCGAACTCGCGGAGGGTTAGGTGCGGGTTTTCTTCCTGCGACAGAGTTCCGTATTCCAGGTGAGGAAACCGGTCGAACTGAAGATAAACGGTGCCTTGGTGGCAAAGCTGCGAAACCGTGATTACACCTTTGTCGACCTACTCCCCGGCGAACACTATTTTTTGGTCAGCGCCTTTCCAGCGACGAGCACGTTCCGTTCCGGTCGCACACTCGCCGAGAAACAAATCCGCTTTCTGCTCATGCGGCCCAATACCTGGGTTTAGGAGCGCCGCCGTAAACTATTCCGAGACACGCAGCGCTTCGACCTGGATGGCGGACTTTTCGCGTTCAGGAAGTCAGTGTCGCCAATGGGGAAGTTTATCACCGCTCGATGCGGTACCCAAAACCAATCGCCACCGCTTCACCGCTGAAACGCGGCTAACCAGTCGGCACGTTATTGGTCGCAATAATGTGCAGAACCCGCAGGCGTGGCCTATATCCCTGTCAAACAGCACACACAAAGGGAGAACTTCCATGCTGCTCGATGTCCGCACCTATACCTGCCGTCCCGGGACGATCAAGAAACATCTCGAACTCTACGCCAAGATGGGCGCTGAGCCGCAATCGCGTAATTTAGGCAAGCCGTTGCTGTATATAACGACGGAGACCGGCAACCCGAACCAATACGTCCACATCTGGGCCTACGAGAACGCGGGGGATCGCGAAGCAAAACGGAAGAACCTGTGGGCCGACCCGGACTGGCTCGCCTATGTTCAGGAAAGCGGCAAGCTTGGCGCGCTGGAAGCGCAGGAAAACCGTCTGATGGTACCCGTCGACTTTTTCCCGCAACCAAAGGTCCAGGAATAACTGTCGAAACGTCTCCTCCCGCTCCATATCCCTCACGGGAGCAATGACGATGAGCGGGAGAATTTGGAATGGCAGAAACCGGCAAGCGGCCTGAGACGGCGCTCAGCAATGTAAGGGTGCTTGATCTGGGCCGCGTATTGGCGGGACCGTATTGTGGCCAGATCCTCGGCGATATGGGCGCCGAGGTCATTAAGGTCGAACATCCGGTGCGTGGAGACGACACCCGCGCGTGGAAGCCGCCAACCGTAGGAGACGACGCCGCTTATTTCTGCGCCGTCAATCGGAACAAGCGCAGTATCGGGATCGATCTCGCATCCGATGGCGGACGTAACCTCCTGCTTGAACTTGCGAAGAACAGCGACGTGCTGGTCGAGAATTTCCGTCCAGGTGTCACCAAACGCTTGGGCATCGACTATGCGGAAGTCGCCAAGATCAATCCGAAACTGATCTATTGCTCGATTTCCGGGTTTGGTCAGGAAGGACCGATGGCGCAGAGGGCCGCCTACGATTATGTGGTTCAGGCCACAGCCGGAATTATCGCCCTCACCGGAGAGCCAGATCGTATCCCAATTCGATGTGCCGGCGCGATTTCCGACTATGGTACCGGATTGTGGAGTGTCGTGGCGGTCTTGTTCGCCTTGATGGAGCGTGAGCGGACCGGCAAAGGACAGCATATCGACATGGCGATGAACGACACGACGATGCTATACCTGAGCCATGTCGCCGCGATGTATTTCGCCGACAATCTCACGCCGAATCGGGTCGGAAACGGTCATGAGAAGATCGTGCCCACCGATGTCTATCAGACCAAGGATGAACCTTTGATGGTTCTCTGCGGAAATGACGGGATGTTCGAACGGTTGGCGAAGGCTGTCGGACACCCCGAAATGCTCGACGATCCGCGCTTCCGCACTAATATCGACCGGTCTGCAAACCTCGGTCCTCTCGGCGAAATCATGCGCGAAGCCATGCTCACCGACACTCGGGCGAATTGGGAACGACGCCTGTCGGAAGCAGACGTCGCCTTTGCCCCCATCCGGAGTATTGAAGAGGCCTATACGGCAGACGATGTAGTCGAGCGAAACATGGTTATGGAACTGCAGCATGGCTCCGGCGATACTTTCCGTGTTCTTGGTTCGCCGCTCAAGATGTCGGAGTCGCCGGTCAACGAGAACCCGCTGCCGCCACCAATGCTGGGCGAGCACAGCCAGGAAATATTGAAGGAGGTGCTCGGCCTCAACGACGACGCCATCGATGCGCTACGCCAATCGGGCGCAATCAATGCCGCGGGTTAATTTTGCAAAGTCAGGAGACGGGACATGAAAGATTCACTTAAAGCAGGTGTTAGTTTCACCACCGAGGCGCTCGTCGAGAAGGACAAGACCATCGGCTTCATGGGCGAGGACCTCCGGGTCTACGCCACACCGTTCATGGTGCAGGACACCGAGCGGAGTTGCCGCGACTTCATATTGGAGCATCTCGACGGCGGTGAAGACTCCGTGGGCGCCCGTGTCGAGATCGATCACCTCGGCCCCACACTGATCGGCCAGACGGTCGTGATCGAAGGAAAGGTGACCGAAGTCGAGGGCCCCCGCGTCCTGTTTGAAATCGAAATCCGCGACGAGGTCGACACCGTGGGCCGGGTTAAGCACACCCGGTTTGTCGTCGAGAAGGCCCGCCAGGGCGGTCGTCTTGAAAAGAAAAAGGCGCGCCTCACCGAAGCGGGCGTCGAGCGCACCTTTTAAAAAAATCGGCCAGATCGCTTAGTTCTGTCCGAGCAGCGCCTCGCGGAAGCGCCCCTTGTGCCATGAAGCATCCCGCGATCGGTAGATCGACGGTGGCTTGGTCGGAGCGACCTTCACGAGAACGAACGACGTGCCATTGCCCTCGCGCAACATCTGCGCCGCTTCGCCCAATTCCGCTTCTTTGTTGACGGTGCGAACGTTCGGAATTTGCCCGCCTTCCGCCATTTTCGCGATGTCCACGCCACGCCCGGTATGGCTCTCCTGCCATCCAGTCTCGCCATAGTGCTCGTTGTCGACGCAGATGATCGAAAGATTCGACGGATTCAGCACGCCGACCGTCGCTAGCGTGCCCACGTTCATCAGCAACTCGCCGTCGCCCGTCACCACCATCACCTTGCGGTCGGGCTGTGCGAGTGCCAGGCCAAGACCCATCGCAACGGCGGCGCCCATCGCACCGGAAAGTGTGAAGGCGGCAGGGCTGTCCGCACCGACCACGTGAAGAATATCGTCCTTACTGCCCGCCAGACCGGAGACGAACAGCGTCTCCCCAGGATCACCAACCAATTCGGTTATTGCATGGCGGCGCTCCAAGACACCGTCGGCTACATCCTGATCCGGTCCCAGTCGCAGGTTTGGTTTCGATGACATGTCAATCCTCCTATGCCGTCGGGAAGGCTTTGGCGCCTAGTAATTTCTGGGTCAGCAATACGGCGACAGCCTCTTCGGATTGAAAGGCCATCGTACATGCCGCACGAGAAGTTGGAATGAGTTCGTCCTCACTATCGACGCGAAGGCAGGTAATTCCCGACGCCTCCATCACGGGCTGCGTCGCCTTGCCCATCGCCATCTGCCAGGCATTCCCTTCGCCGAAATCCCCGCGCATGCTAACGAATGTCAGGAACGGAAACCGACCGTGCGCAACGAGAGAAAAGAAATTCACGCAATTGCCAACACCGCTCGACTGCATCAGCAAAACACTCCGCGCGCCACCAAGATGCGCACCGCATTGCAGCGCCACACCTTCCTCTTCGGTCGTCAGCGAAACCGAATGTACGTCCGGATCCGCAATCGATCGATTTATCAATTCACGATGTCCAGCATCCGGCACATATGAGAACTGGGACACATCAAATTCGTTCTTCAGCAGGTCATAGAGATCGCCCTGCCAGGCGGGCGCTTCGGACATCCGGGCCTCCTTAAAATGCTACGATATGCATTTAAGAGCCGGGTCCCGGTGAACAAGGGTCGATTGTCTGGCAAATTGGAATCACGCGCTTCCAGTGACAAGATATCCGCTAAATTGACCTTCGGGCCTCCTCCTCGGCGCATTTCAACGTAAGTTCTCACCAAGGCATGCTATTTGGAGGAAGACAGAGATGAGTAACCCATCCGACGAATTGAGGGCCGAAGCGGAAGCCGTCGGCTTGACCCGGCTGGAAGGAAAGCATTGGGATGAGCTGGAGAAGGCTCTAGACGCAAAACGCAAGCACACCAACGGCATGCCGGACAATCTCACGATCTGGGACGAGCCAGCGCATGTCTACCGTGCCGGGGATGAGGCGTGAGCGATGTCTGACCTTCACTATATGAGCATAGCCGACGCGGGCCGGTCGATTCGCAAGGGAGACCTCTCGCCGGTTGATTTCGTTGAAGCGCTGTTGACGCGAATCTTCGAGATCGATCCGAAGCTGGACGCCTTTCTGGCTGTTGCGGGCGACCAGGCACGCGCAGACGCGAAAAAAGCGCAGGAAGAGATTGCCAATGGCAACTACCGCGGCCCGATGCACGGTATTCCCTACGGCCTCAAAGACATCATCGACTATGCAGGTTTAAAGACGACCGCGCATTCGAGACTGTTGGCCGACAACACAGCCGATACAGACGCCACCGTGACCGCAAAGTTGAAAGCTGCAGGCGGACTTTTCATGGGTAAACTCGCAACTCATGAATTCGCTATTGGAGGGCCGTCATTCGATCTGCCTTGGCCGCCAGCGCGCAATCCGTGGAACACGGACCGGCATCCCGGCGGCTCATCCAGCGGGTCCGGAGCCGCTGTTGCCGCAGGCCTACTCCCGGGCGCCCTCGGGTCGGATACTGGCGGTTCAGTGCGCCACCCGGCGTCAATCTGTAGTCTCGCGGGCATTAAACCAACCTACGGACGAGTCAGCCGGGCGGGAGTTGTCCCGCTGTCCTTCAGCCTTGACAATGTTGGCCCGTTAACGCGGACAGTCGAAGACAATGCGATCATGCTCTCCGTTATTGCCGGACACGATCCACGCGACCCGGCAAGCGCGCGCGCAGAGGCTGTCGACTTTACACGGGATCTCGACAAGGGCGTCAAAGGATTGCGGATCGGACTTGTGCGGCACTTCTACACCAAAGATCTCGTTTCGCAGAAGGAAATGGCGGCTTCGATTGACCACGCCGCCGATGTGCTGCGAGACTTGGGTGCGACCGTCGAGGAAGTCGCGCTTGCGCCGCTTTCGGAATATGCGGCAGTGAACCGAGTTATACTGCTGTCTGAAGCCTATGCAGTGCACGAGAAGTGGTTGCAGGAACGCCCCGCGGATTACGCTCATTTCACGCGAGAGCGGCTATTGCCCGGCGCGTTCATCCGGGCCACCCATTACGTTCAAGCGTTGCGTCATCGCGAGAAGATGAAACACGCTTTCGCCAATCTGATGAGGAACTACGACGCTGTCGTGACGACATCGAGCATGCAGGTCGCCTGCCGGATTGACGACGAGCCGGAAGTGGTCCGGACATACTCGTTGCAGTCGCGTACACCGTTCAATGTTATCGGCAATCCGGCGCTGGTGGTGCCGAGTGGATTTGATGCTGAAGGCATGCCCCTCTCGGTTCAGATAGCCGGTCGGGCTTTTGACGAAGCAACGGTCTACAGGGTTGGCCATGCCTACGAGCAGGCGACGCGTTTCTTTGAACGACATCCGCCGGTCGATTGACAGGAGGTCAGGGGAAAAATCACATGAAAGTTGGTGTTTCCTTTCCAACTACCGAAGTCGGCAACGATCCCTTTGTGATGCGGGACTTTGCGCAAGCGGCGGAGGAACTCGGCTACGAATACATCACCGCGATCGATCATGTGTTACAGGCGCGCGATCCCGCCGGTGATGATTTTCGCGCCTACTACACCATCGACAACGCCTTTCACGAACCACTGATCCTGTTTAGTTACCTCGCGGCGGTAACCGAAAAAATTGACTTTGCGACGGCGATTCTGATTTTGCCGCAGCGGCCAACCGTGCTCGTCGCCAAGCAAGCGGCTCAGCTTGACCTGATGTCGGGCGGTCGACTGCGGCTGGGATGCGGGATCGGCTGGAACGACCTTGAGTTCGATGCCATGGATCAGAATTTCAAGAATCGCGCCCGCCGCGTCTCTGAACAAATCGACGTCATGCGCCAGCTCTGGACGAATGAAACCATTACCTACGAAGGCGAGTTCCATCGAATTGTGGATTCAGGCATCAATCCCCTGCCCGTACAGAAACCGATTCCCGTCTGGATCGGCGCCTTCGTCGATGCCGCCATCCGACGCGCGGGCCGGGTCGCCGACGGCTGGCTGGTCAATCCACGCATCGCCGCGGGTGCCGAGGCCGAACCTCTCTTAGAGGCCTTCCGTGAAGGCGCCGAGGCAGCCGGACGAAATGCTGACGACCTCGGTATCGACGCGACGGTGTTGTCGGGCGACCGTGGGCCGCAGGCTTGGGCCGCCGATGCTGCAGCCTGGAAGGAAATGGGCGCAACCCACCTGACCTTCCGCACGATGGCGGGCGGCGTCGAATCTGTGGACGCCCATATCGATGCAATTCGCAAGTTCAAGGAAGTGTACGTATGAGTACGTGTGCCGATTTATCGATCGAGTTCAATACCTTCACCATCCTTGGGCGGTGCACGCGTACAGGGGCGCTTGGCGTCGCAACGTCGACCGGCGAAATGGCGGTAGGATCCCGAGTGCCCTTCGTTGAAGATGGCGTCGGCGCCGTCGCGACACAAGCCCTCACAGACCCCCGCTTGGGTCGGATGGGGCTCGAGTTACTAAAGGCGGGGCGCACAGCGGCTGAAGCGCTTGAGGCCTTGGCCTCATCCGACCCACATATCGAGTCGCGACAACTCGGTATCGTCGATGCAACGGGCATGGCGGCCGCGCGTACCGGTATGGGCAACAGCGACTGGAAGGGACATATCGCGGAAAATGGTTTCGTTTCGATGGGCAATCGTCTTATGGGCGCCAATGTTGTGGATGCGATGGCCGACCGGTTCCGCAGTACGGAAGACGCCCCACTTTGGGAGCGCCTGATGCTGTCCATCGAAGCGGGTCGCGATACTGGCGGACAACATGGTGGCCAACGCTCCGCCGCACTCTTCGTCTGTGACAATCTCAATTACCCGCTCGTCGACCTGCGTGCCGACGAAAATGACGAACCGGTCGACGAATTGCGGCGATTGTACGATCTCTATGTACCGCGCATTCCCTACTATCGCCGTCGCGCGGCCGATCCGACAATCGGTCCTTTCAGCGCATGGCAAGAATCTCAGGGGCTGGATTGAAAAAAACGCCGGGCCGTATTACTGGCCCGGCGAAACAGTGCTAATAGGGAGGCTTCACGTCTAGGGGACGTAGGGATTTCACCCTCGCCTGAAGAGGGGGGGGGTATCAGGCGGAAACAAGCCGCCGCTGCAAAGCGGCAGGCTGAACCAATTAAGTAGGGCCGCCTGAAGAGGTTCACCACCCTAAATTAGGCATTGCGGTTATGCAAATTATGCATGGCTCAGCCGCTGCGGTTGCAGAATTGACCGCGGCCACAGGTCAGAACGGCGTTTCAGCCACTTTACCCAACAAAAATTCGCGAAAGACCTCAATTCGCTTGGAATGGCGCATTTCCTCGGGATAAACAAAATAGCATTGCGTCGGAGGGCTCGATATCTCCGGCAAAACTCGCACAAGATCAGATTCTGGCGCCATCATATAATCCGGCAAATTAGCCAATCCCAGCCCACCCTGTACCGCCAGAAGCATGCCGTAGAGATTGTTGACGGTGAAAACGGGACGTCTTTGATGGCCCGGTTGCGTACCGACTTCAAGTAACCAGTTAATCGTGCTGACGGGTAGCGGTTGCGCTTGGCCGTAAACGATAAGCCGATGACGATCAAGGTCCTCCGGCTGTTGCGGATAGCCAAATTCACGCAAATACTCCCGCGATCCGTAGACGTGCGCGCGGACTTGCAGCAATTGCCGCTGAATGAGATCTGGCTGACGCGGCGCACCCATGCGGAGGGCAACGTCGGCCTCGCGCATTGTCAGGTCGAGTTCACCGTCAGTCAATTGAAGGCTGACATCAATTTCCGGATACAGTTCGACGAATTCCCGGATACGCGGCGTCAACCAGGTCGACCCAAGTGCGACGGTTGTCGTCACCTTAAGCGGTCCCGAGGGGCGTTCCTGGCGTTCGGAAAGTTGCGATTCCGCCATCGCCAACATGTGAAAAACTTCGTGAACGGTGCGATAGAGAAGCTCACCCTGCTCAGTGAGCAGAAGACCGCGTGCGTGCCGGTGAAACAGCGGCGTATCCAGCGACGTCTCCAGCGCACTGACCTGCCGGCTGACAGCTGATTGGCTTAGATGCAACGCGTCGCCCGCACGGGTAAAACTGCCCGCGTCGGCAACCGCGTGAAACACTCTTAGCTTATCCCAATCCATCCCGTCGCCGCGCGAACAGACCCGGCAAAACGGGGTCCCTATGCGCTTCCTAGAAGCCAAACATGTGGTCGAAGCTGAAACTGCCCGACCCGTTAATCACGCCATGATACCCAAATAGCCGGCACGTGCCGTCGCGAATGATGACATAGGGCCGTTTGCCGGCGCGGCGACGGTCTGCGGCATCGAATACGTCATGGTAATGCCAATGCAATGACCCGCCGCATGGAATATTAACGATTTGCGCCGCGACCTCCGCACCCTCTCCATCATGCAACAGTAAACTGGTATCTGATGTCTCATACCATGGCGTCGATGCAGGATATATCAAATGACACATGGTATCGTCCGGCGCCGGCCCAAGGCGCAGAAAGAGACGCGTGCTTAACCCGGGTGCTGGACCATTGTAAGACTGCGGTTCGTTACGGTAAGTCAGCACGGTATTGAAGATATGCGCACCAAAACTCGTTTCCGCCGCATGGCCACTGTTGCGTTCCCGGTAGCGGAAAAGACCATGCAGCCAACCATCAGCCTCGCCGCCTTCGGCGAAATCGTACACCAACTCCATATGTCCAAAACCGTCGCGGAGGGAGCCATTGACCAGACCGTCGATGGAAAGACTCGCGTCATGATCTCGCAGCAGACAACCAAAGCGATGCCGGGTCACTTCCTGACCGTCCGGCGCGTATACTATCAAGGCAACCGGTAACGTGTTCTGCGCTGTCGACATCGGCGTCGCCAAGGCCTCGCTGCTGAAGCGGGTTATTGGCAAGACGGGCGCCGGCAAGATGAAAGACTTACCGAGGAGATTACTCAACTCAGAGATCCTCGGATCAGCCTTGAGATCGGACCGTTCGACATTCGGGTGCGAAATCCGTGAACGGCCGGATTCAACATTGAAGATTTCATACCGCGGGCGCACAAAATACTTGCCGGCACGGATCTCCACCTGCTCGGGCCACGCCAGTTCCGGCAGCAGTTTGGCAATATCCAACGCATACGACCCGAAGGGCGGTATCTCACGTTCGAGCCTCGCAATGTCATCCATCCCCATCCGGTTGAGGCCGACCGCGCCGGGGGGAATTGGGCAAGGATGGCTGTTTTGCACCCAAAGAACGACTTTTTCACCGTCCGCCGGCGCCGGCAGGCCTGCATACCGATCAGAAGGCCAGGCATTGGCGTCGTGCGTACAAGACAGCACATCCGGTGTATCGCCGTAAGTGTCGAGTGCATATTTGACCACGTCATGGCCTGATACATTTACCGCGTGGAGGAACAACTGCCCCGTAAAGGCGCCGAGACCAAGCCGCGCGCGCACTTCCTGGCTGTCGAATACCACGGAGCCCACACCCACGGGCAGGTCCTCGCGCCACTCCGCCAGAACGGCCCCGTTGTAATCGAACAGGCAACACCACATCCAAACGTCTTTTGCACCGTAACCCGCCCAGTAATTTGCGGTGACGATGCGTGTATGATGGCCGTCTTCGTCTCGGAAAAAGGCAAAATTGGTCGCGAAATTGATCGGGTCGAGATACAGCTTCGGCGCCGACAACATATCGTCGTCCAATCGCACAGAATCTAAGGTCATGATCTCGGCGCCCTCCGGCAAGAGATGCCGGATTTGATCCACAAAGCGTTCCGCGTCAAATGCAGGAATGAAAACGACTCGTGCACCGCTATCCGCTAATTCCGTCACAGCCCGCGTGGTCTCGCCGAGTACAGTCTCACCAATCCTTTCGACATCCTGAACGAACACCCCGGCGAGGTTCAAACCGCCGCAGCTATGAATCTCAGCGAATGGCATTGTCAGTCCGAGCGGATCGTAAATAGCGACCGGGTCCACAAGACCGGCGAGCAAATCCGATATACGTCTCGCGGTCAGGGGATGGCCTACAGCCTTGAAAAACGAAAACCCACCGGTGACGTTACTAAATGTTTCTATCGCGAGTGCCATGAGCCGATCGTGTCTCCCAGACTCTAGGTTGCCAGACCGAGACGTTTGAAGAATGACGAGACCTTATGCCGACGCTGTTCACGTCGAACGTAGCGCTCATCGGTCACCCAGTTCAACTGAATCGCACGCCGTTCGCCCTCGAAGGACTTGTGACCGTGCCAAGCATTGTCACTACACTTGAACGCCAGCATGGTGCCCTCGTCAGGCGGCACCTCGACGGCAAAGTCCTCGATATCGCCGGGGCGCCGCAACAATCTCAGGCGCCCCCCATCTTCCTCCCAACTCGGATTGAGATAGAGCAACACAGTGACGATCTTATCCATAGAATCCGTGTGAATTTGCCCGTCTCGAGCACGACAATGGCCCCGCACCGTCACCATGGTTGGCCGACCACCTAAATCCGTCGAGAATTTCTCGGATAGCAGAGACGCAACATCAGGGCCGCGAAGCGCTTCGACGAGTTCGCGGAAGACCGGTCCGTAGTTGAGCGCTGCGAGAGGAACACTGCCAGGTCCATCCATTTGAGGAAAGTCGCGCAACACTGCCTGCAGAGCATCACCTTGGATTAGGCCGGGGACGACCAAATACTCAAACGGATCCGACATGACGGCCGCTGCACGCAGTTTCTCGTTATCGATTAGCGACATTGATTCGCCGACTATCATCGGAGATTGAAAGATACGGCGACGGCAATAGACTGGCAATGTTCATGCAGCATACTGCGGCGATCCGCCGCCCTCGGTTAAAGTGCAAGCCGTTCAACGATTTCGCGGGCCGCTCGCGTCGTCTCGTCGAGGGACTTCGCATCCGTCAACTCAATGTCCCCCAAGAACGGCCGAGTGTATTGCAAGCGATTCATTTCCTCATGAAACCGCGCGAACTTGCTACCAGTCCCTCCATCCAATGCGAGCACATAGACGGGTTTACCGGTGTAGCAGGCTTCCGACACCATATTCACCGAATCACAGGTCACAAGGATCGCGTCCGCTCGAGCCAGAAAGGTGAAATACGGATTGTCCCCAACGCCATCCCAAAAATAGATACCGGGCCCCTTAAGTCGCGAACGCAACAACGCCTCATTGTCGACACCGGTACGCCGAGAGGCTGTCACCATGAGACCGCATCCGCTAAGCTCAACCAACATTTGGAGATCGTCTGCCAACTTACTAGCAATCTCGGTGGTCATCCTATACGTGCTGTTGGTCCCCCCCAACAAAACGGCTAAAACAGGCTCAGGAAGAGCCGTGACCTCAACCGGCATGCACTGCACCGCGTCCGATAGTAAATCACCAGTAAGCCGGTTCATGGAACCAAGGACTACGATGACATTCGCGCCCGAGAGGCCATCATGGGATTGGGAGACAATGGCGTCGAACCGTTCCGCGCCCGTACGCGGATGCTGCGCGTGTACAATTCGGGTAGATCCACCGCTTTGTCGCTTGATCCATATCGCGGGCCCCACCGCATGCCGTCCACAGCCCACGACAAGGTCAGGCCAGGGCATCTCGAGCCTCGGCGCAGCGACACCTGATATACCCGGCGGCCACATGCCCGCTGGAAAGAACGACCACAAGCGGGACGGCACGACTTCTTTCTCAATAATGTCAAAATTTCCGGCTTCCCGCGCGATGGCCGACGCCAAGCCGAACGCCTGATTGACCATGCCAATCTTGCCGTCGGTAAGTGCCCATATCGTGCGGCTTGCCATTTTCCATCCGTTCGACGTCAGCATATCCCGGGTGGATCATTCCTGCTTGGCCAGTCGTTGACAAGGCGGATCGCCTTGCCCTTACGTGAGTGAAAATAATAATATTGCGCGCCAGCCAAACGATGTGGGATCCCCTTTCCGTGAAACGGGTAAAGCTCGACAAAATCGATAGGAAAATTCTCCGCGATCTGCAGGAGGACGGCCGCATGACCAATGTCGACTTATCGAAGCGCGTCGGGATCTCGGCCCCCCCCTGCCTCCGGCGGGTCCGCGCTCTGGAAGAGGCGGGTTATATCCGCGGCTATCATGCAAACGTCAATCATGAGGCCCTCGGTTACGGAGTGACGGTATTCGCCCAGGTTGGCCTGACCAGCCAGGCGGAGAGCGACCTCAAGGCTTTCGAGAACTTGGTCGAGAGCTGGCCCGAAGTCCGCGAGTGCCACATGTTGGCGGGTGAAGCTGATTTTATTCTGAAAGTGGTGTCGGCCGACTGGGACAGTTACAACAGGTTCCTCACCACCGAGTTGACGTCCGCACCCAATGTCAGCCACGTTAAATCAGCTCTCGCCATTCGCACATCGAAACACGCATTCGGAATTCCTATTCCGATCGAGGATCCGGTAAGCGATATGGACTAGCCCGTATCTATTTGTAAGAAATCTTGATGATCTCGTAGTCTTTGTGACCGCCCGGAGTGACAACTTCGGCAATATCACCGACAGACTTGCCAATCAAGGCGCGTGCCAACGGTGCCGTAATAGACAGTAGGCCCGCACTGATGTCCGATTCATACTCACCCACGAGCTGGTATGCGACCTCTTCGTCCGTATCGCAATCGGCGAGTTCAACCTTAGCGCCGAACTTTACCTGATCACCCGACACTTTTGAGACATCGATCACCTCGACGCGAGTCAGCTTATCCTCCAGCTCAGCAATGCGCCCCTCGATAAAGCTCTGGCGCTCGCGCGCCGCGTGATACTCCGCATTCTCCGACAGGTCGCCATGCTCGCGGGCCGCCGCAATCGCCTTGATCACCGCCGGCCGCTCTTCATTCTTGAGCTGCTTCAATTCGACCTGCAACCGCTCGAAACCGTCGGCTGTAATCGGAAAAGACCCCATCGTGAATCATCCAGGTTCAAGAGCAGCACCTTTAAGGCGGCACCGCTCCCGCCGCTAGAAGGCGGCGATTTAAAATGCACCCTTAAAGTATGACTGCAAAGGAGCGACTTCAAGTGAACCTTCTCGAAGCGCCACAATCGCCCGAACGGCTGCATGCGCCCCAGCCCGGGTCGTGTAATAGGGGATATCGCGCATCAACGCGGTACGCCGGAGGCTGAAACTATCCTCGATCGCCTGCGCCCCTTCGGTCGTGTTGAAGACCAACTGGATGTCCCCATCGATCATCGAATCGACGATATGCGGATTACCTTCCAACACCTTGTTCACGGTACGCACCACGACGTCATGACCTTCCAGGAATCTGGCGGTCCCACGCGTGGCCACAACCTCGAAGCCCATTCCAGCGAGGTCCTTTATCGGCTCAAGGATAGCCTCTTTGTCCTCATCCTTTACCGAAACGAACACGGCACCCTCGACTGGCAATACGCCGCCAGCGCCAAGCTGCGCCTTCGCGAACGCCCGCCCGAAATCGGCGTCGAGGCCCATAACTTCACCGGTTGATTTCATCTCCGGGCCCAGCATAACGTCGACGCCGGGGAATCGCCGGAACGGGAAAACCGATTCCTTGACGGCGACGTGCGTGCCGCTGGCTACATTGAGCAGATCAACGTCTGACAGTTTTTCACCGGCCATCACGCGCGCAGCGATCTTTGCCACGGGAACGCCCGTCGCCTTGGCAACAAAGGGCACCGAGCGGCTCGCTCTTGGATTCACTTCGATGAGATAAACACGGTCATCCTTGACCGCAAACTGGACGTTCATCAATCCGATGACGTTCAACGCCCTTGCTAATGCCTCCGTCTGCCGCCGCACCTCAGCCAAGACGGATTCACCGAGGGAGTACGGAGGAAGCGAACAGGCGCTATCTCCCGAATGGATACCGGCCTCTTCTATATGCTCCATAATACCTGCAACGTGGACGACGTCACCGTCACACAATGCGTCGACGTCGAGCTCGATCGCGTTGTTGAGATATTGGTCTATAAGTACCGGATGATCGCCCGACACCTGGACGGCGGCCGCCATGTAGCGACGCAACTGCGCAAGGTCGTGCACCAGTTCCATGGCCCGGCCACCGAGCACATAGGACGGCCGGATCAGCACAGGGTAGCCAATTTCTTCAGCGATGCTTTCCGCTTCCTCAACGGAGGTCGCGGTGCCATTCGCAGGTTGGGACAAATCGAGGTCGTTCACGAGTTTCTGGAATCGTTTGCGATCCTCGGCCAAATCGATGGCGTCCGGATTTGTCCCGAGAATGGGAATACCCGCGGCTTCCAGCGCCCGCGCCAGCTTGAGCGGCGTCTGCCCGCCAAACTGAACGATCACGCCTTTTACCGAACCCATGGCCTGCTCACCGCGTACAAGCTCGATAACGTCTTCATCGGTCAGCGGTTCGAAATATAGACGGTCGGACGTATCGTAGTCAGTCGAAACTGTTTCCGGATTGCAGTTCACCATGATCGTTTCGTAACCGGCTTCTCGCAGCGCGAAAACGGCGTGAACGCAGCAATAGTCGAACTCGATTCCCTGACCGATCCGGTTGGGCCCACCACCGAGAATGACCACTTTCTCGCGGTCGGTGATCTCGGTCTCTGATTCACCGCCCTCGATACCATCGCCCTCGTAGGCGGAATACATATATGGCGTCATCGACGGAAATTCGGCAGCGCAAGTATCAATCCGCTTGTAGACAGGCACAACCTCAAGCGCCCGTCGCTTCTCAGCTACGACTCCAGCGTCCATTCCGGTCAATTCCGCGAGTCGATCGTCCGAGAAACCGGCCTTCTTCAATTTCAGAAATTCCTGCTTTCTCTCCGGCAAACCATCAAACCGAAGCCTCGTTTCAATCGCGACGATGTCTTCAATCTGACGCAGAAACCAGCGATCGATCTTGCAGGCTTCGTACACCGATTCCACGTCCAGACCGTAACGAAAGGCCTGCGCAACCAAAAGTATCCGGTCGGGAACCGGCCGCCTGAGCGCCGCCAAAATATTCGCCTTGTCGGCGACACCGTTCACCTCGGCCCCCTCAATCGGAACTTCGTTCATACCGGTCAGACCGGTCTCCATGGAACGCAGCGCCTTCTGCAGGCTTTCCGGGAATGTCCGTCCGATGGACATCGCTTCGCCGACCGATTTCATCGCCGTTGTCAGAGTCGCTTCCGCGCCGGGGAATTTCTCGAACGTGAACCGCGGCATCTTAGTCACGACGTAGTCGATCGTCGGCTCAAAACTCGCCGGCGTCACCCTGGTAATATCGTTGTCGAGCTCGTCCAAAGTATAACCGACAGCGAGTTTCGCGGCGATCTTGGCAATCGGAAATCCTGTCGCCTTCGAAGCCAGCGCCGAAGACCGCGATACCCGCGGATTCATCTCGATGACGACCAAACGTCCATCATCGGGATTGACGGCGAATTGCACATTGGATCCGCCGGTATCGACACCGATCTCTCGAAGGCAGTCGATCGAGGCGTTGCGCATGATCTGGTATTCCTTGTCGGTCAAGGTCAGCGCTGGTGCCACCGTGATCGAATCACCCGTGTGAATACCCATCGGGTCGATGTTTTCGATCGAACAAATGATGATGCAGTTATCCGCGTTGTCGCGGACGACTTCCATCTCGTACTCCTTCCAGCCCAACACCGATTCCTCAACGAGGACTTCCGAGGTCGGCGAGGCACGCAGACCGCTCTCCGCGATCTCGAGATAACCTTCCCGGTTGTACGCGATGCCACCACCTGTGCCACCGAGCGTAAAAGACGGCCGCAAAATTGCGGGGAGGCCTATTTCCTCGATGGCTATCTGTGCCTCATCCATGTCGTGGATCAACCGGCTACGGGGACACTCCAGCCCGATGCTTTCCATGGCCTCACGAAACAACTGCCGGTCCTCAGCCTTGGCGATGACGTCTGCCTTTGCGCCGATGAGTTCGACCCC
>DJKK01000317.1 GCA_002434595.1 Alphaproteobacteria bacterium UBA6544
GAAGCGCGGCCTTGAGGCCGGCGACATCGATAGATTTTACGGATGCAGATATTGGCTCTGCCTCCTCAACGCAGGTGTTTCGCGAAATGCGCCAGCGTGCGCTCGCGGGCTATAGCCGCCTGTTCTGCGTTATACGGGTGGAATCCGTAGCGGTTGAAGCCGTGCTCCGTACCCGGATAGATGTGGATATCGACCGTGTCCCAACTCTCGATACGTGCACGGACAACTGCGACGGTATCTTCCGGGACGTGTGGATCGGTTTCGGCAAAATGGAGGAGAAGCGGGCATTTCAAAGCGTCTGCTTCGTCCAGGTGCTCGTCGATCTGGACGCCGTAATAGCCGACCGCGGCATCGATATTTTGTCGCACCGCGGAGATATAGGCGAACTTTCCGCCGAGGCAGAATCCGATCACGCCGACCTTTCCCGTGCAGTCGTCGCGGTCCTTGAGAGCGGCGATCGTCGCGCCGAGGTCATCCGCAAACTGATCAGTGTCGAGTTGTGCGCGGAGTGATTGCGCTTTCGCCCGGCCGTCATCGGTATAGGGCAGATAGGCACCTGCCTTCTGTCGCCAGTAAACATCCGGCGCCAGCGCAACATAGCCGTCTGCGGCATAGCCATCCGTGACTGAGCGGATGTGCTCGTTGGTATTAAAGACCTCAGGCAGGACAAGCACACCCGGTGCTGGTGTTTCGGCCGGAAGTGCCAGATAGCCCGCAAAGGTGCCGCCGTCACCGGCGTTGATTTGAATTTCGTGTCCCATTGTCATGCTCTCATAGAGGTTTTCTGATCGATCCGGGGCGCTAACGCCCTACCTAAGGATATAGGTCTCCATGGGTAGAATCCGCCGACCCAGCGGAAGATGCGCGGAATCTTATGCCGAACGCGTCTTGCTCCTAAAAATTATCCCGCATTAACAATTGGTTAATACTCTTTTTCGTTCGGCACAATGATTGCTTAACAATGCATGCCGCCCGGAACAGAAATTTTTTTCATCGACCAGGGAGCAATTGGTCATGGATGCCTTAACGGGAGTGATAGACGGCCGCTTGGGGTCTCTCGACCCTCGCCAGGCTGCGCAATTGCGGCTCGACCGCCTGCGTGTACAGGCGGAGGCCGGGGAACTCGATATCGCCAAGCTGCAGGAACGCCTGAGGTCCGTCTTTGGCGAGGATTCGGATGCGCTTGTCGGCGACGACGGCAGCGTTGATTTCGACCGTCTTCAACAATTCTTGAGTGACCAGGGGTCGGCGCGACTGATCCTCGCATTGACCGCGCGTCTCGGCGACGCAGATCCGCGTGAGGATGTGGCCGCGGGCGGCAATTCGGTTCGTGAAAAACTCGTCGAACGCAATCAATTGATTGCGCGCGAACGTCTGCGCGATGAATTCGGCGGCGAGGCCGACCGGTTTATCAATGCCGATGGCGGCATTGATTTCGAAGCTTTGCGCGAGTTCCTTCAGCAACAGCGCGTTAACGTCGATCGGCTGCGCAATCTCGAACTTGGCCCTGCCACAATCATCGATATCGAGACCTAGCCGAACTATCGGCGACGCCGGTGCGGGCGACGTTTGTCGCGGCCGCGCGTTGCTCTGGCGTGGTCTATGAATTCCCGCGGTTTGCGGCGCACCCAGCGGATAAAGTTCTCGATTTCCGGATGTTCCCGGAGCGCCTCGGGTGTCAGGTAATCGTTTGCGAGATCGCGTTCGCTGAAGGTCCTGTTCAGCATCCGGTGGCAGACAACATGGATGTTACTCGCGCGATCACCGCCTTTCGATTTCGGAACCCAGTGATGTCGGTTGACGTTCGGTCCTTCGATCATCTCCCGCCCGCAAACGGGATAGAGGGCCGAGCGGTTTTGTTGGACCTCGCTCGCCGGTCACGGGAGTGACGTCAGGCAGTGCCGAATTCCTGGAACAGCCGCATGTTCTTCTCGACATCGTAGGGTTGCTCGTTCAGCGTTTCGGCATCCCATTTGCTGTGCTGTGTTGAAAAAAAGTCGCCGCCATAGACGTGGATCGCTCCGGTCAGCCGCGGCATTGGCAGGGTCACCGAATGGATGATGCCAGAACCGAGGGGGGTGCCTCGCCGACCGAGAGGTCCCTAGCGCCGGCCGCCTCGATATGGCCGTTCAGTACGTCTTCGATACAACGCCAGAAAATGTTGTCTTTCCCCGTCCTGTATATACCCCGATGACCGCCCACATTTCATGATTGTGCGGGATGATCGTGATCCAGGGTGCCCAAATGACATCGATGATGGTGGGCCTGTCCGAGTTATGAATCTTCTCTACACCGCCGCCGGACGGCCCGCCCAGTCCTTTCAGGACAGCGCCGGAACCGGAGACGGCTTTAGCAATGATCTCGCGGAAGCCGACATGGCTCGCGGGTCCTCGGCGACGGCGGCTTCGCAATCAGAGATGAATTGTTCTTCGTCGAACAATCTATGTTTACTTTTTAGAATCGCAGGTTGTGTCTTATTCCGCGGCTAGTTCGTGGCCGTCATAGGAGTAGGCGTCCGAGGCAGCCTCCGGTGAAATCCTGCCGCAGCGGACATCCGCCGCTACCAGTGCTCGATCACGTGAATTCGGGTCGCCGTACCCGCCGCCGCCCGATATTTCCACAATGAACTGGTCGCCCTTTCGGACTTCGATATTGGACGCGGCGGGCACGCGGGTCTCTACGCCGTCACGGACGAGGATATAGGCTGAGAGCTTGCTTTCCTTGCCGCCGGCGAGCGACCAGGCAGGAGTGTTGTGACGGTCGCCGTTGGTGCTGATTAGGACGCCGTCTTCGAGAATATCGTATACGCGGCGGAATCCGAGGCCGCCCCGCTGCGCCCCGGCACCTCCCGAATCCGGGATCAAGCCATACTCGGCGATACGGACGAAGTCGTGGTCCATTTCGATCGCCTCGACGGGTGTATTCCCCGTATTCGACAGCATCTGGGCAATGACTTCAGCACCGTCGTTCTCCGGCCCGGCGCCGTTGCCGCCCATCAGAATCTCGGCGAACATCTCGTAACCCTTCTCCAGCTTGCGGCTCATGGTCACCGCGTTCGTGGTGTCGTTGCCGGCGGCGGAGAAACGCTCCGGCGCAGCTTCGGCGAGCGCCCGCTTTACCGCCGAAGCCGTGCGGTAGGCCGACGACATCCGGCCGCGCACTGGCGCTGGATGATGGGGATCTAGGATGGAGCCTTTGCGTGTCACGATTTCGATCGGACGGTAGGTGCCATCATTTGTCGGTACACCTGGTCCGGCCAATAACCCGAAGACCGTGAGGACCGCAGAATGGGTCGATGCGACAGGCGCGTTTACCGGCCAGGAAACCTGGTCGTCGCTCGTGCTCATATCGACCAGTGCCTCGTCTCCCTTGACCACGACACGGGCGCGGATCATCGGTTGCGGGCCGTCCAGTGTCTGTCCGTCGAGTTGGTCTTCGCCGAAATATTCCCCGTCCGGGACATCCGCGATTGCGGCGCGCACCATTCGCTCGGAGTAGTCCTGCATCTCCGCCATGCAGGCATGCACCAGATCGACCCCGTATCGTTTGAACAGCTCCTGCAGCAACTGTCGTCCGCGAAGCACCGCGGAAATTTGGGCGTGGAAATCACCAATAATAATATCGGGCAGCCGCACATTGGCGCGGAGGAACTGTTCGACCGGCCCATCGCCCAGGTCACGCTCCAGGTCGATCTTCATCGTTGGAATGATGATGCCTTCCTGATAGAGGTCCGTCGCGTTGGCATTGGAGCCGGCGACGGCGCCGCCGAGCTCCAGGTGGTGGCAGACACTGCCGGTAAAAGCGACCAGCCGGTCTTCGGAAAAGACAGGCAGCATGAAGATGATGTCGTTCAGATGCTGGCCATTTTCGTAAGGATTGTTTGTGACGTATGCCTCGGTAGGCTTGATTGCGGAGATATTGTATTTCTCGCGTACATAGGGGACGGCCGCCGCCAATGAGTTCATGTGAACTGGGATCATCTCTGCCTGGGCTACGGTGCGCGCGTCGGCATCCATGACACAGGTTGAGCAATCCTTTGCCTCGCGGACGATCGAGGAGTAGGCCGCTCGCAGCATGATGTCGCCCATCTCGGCGGCAATCGATTTGAAAGTGCCGGTGATGATGTTGAAATCCGCTGGGTCCAGCTGGCTCATGTTTCGCTCCTTTCAACAATAATAGCACCGCCTTGCCTGACTTCGAAACGCCAACCTGGCGGAACTGGCATGCTAGTCGTGCTCTCGACGACAACGGCGGGTCCATTCGCAGTGAATCCCGCCGGCAATTTTTCGCGGGTGTAGCTTGGATACTGCGCAGTCTCGCCCAGGAGGGATACGTTACGCTGTTTTTCCGTTGTAGGTGATCCGTTGGCCTCGGGCGCGGCCAGCACTGAACCGCGGGCGCGCCGCGCCGTTAATCTGAAGGAGATCGCCTCGACCGCGCTCTGCTCGAAACTGTGACCGTATTGCCGTTGATGCAGTTCGTGAAAGCGGGCAATTAGTGTGTCTGGTCCGCCGGTGAGCTCTTGCGGCTTGAACGGAACTCGCAACTCGTAACCCTGGCCAACGTAGCGCGCGTCCACCGCAAATTCGAGTGCAAGCTCTTCCGGTGCATAGCGGAGGTCCGCGTATTCCGAGTCCGCCCTTCCTTTCAGATCGTCGACGCGCCGCGCGAGATCCTTGGCGGATAACTCGGTCAATCGAATCGCGCCTTCCGAGCGGGCGTAGTCGATCCGGATATCGGCAATGGCGAGGCCAAGGGCAGAGAAGATGCCCGGATGAGGCGGGACCAGAATTGTGTCCATGCCGACCTCGTCCGCAAGCGCCGCCGCAATCAACGGGCCGGCGCCGCCGCAAGGTAGCAAGGCATAGTCGCGCGGATCGAAGCCTCGTTTCACGCTGACCCTTCGAACGGCCTGCGCCATGTTGGCGATCGCGATACGGTAGACCCGTTCCGCGAGTCCGTCTGGCGTGAGGTCGAAGGTCTCGCATAGCTCGGCAGCGGCGGCCTCTGAGCGGTCGGGCCGCAGGACGATGTTGCCCGGCAGCGGCGTCGAGGGGTCGAGCAGGCCGAGCAGCAACATTGCGTCGGTCATGGTGAAGTTTTCCCCGCCCTTGCCGTAGCAGGCGGGCCCGGGGTCGGCGCCCGCACTCTGTGGTCCGACCTGCAGCATGCCGCCGGCATCGATATGAGCTATGCTGCCACCGCCGGCGCCGATGGTGACGATGTCGGTCATGACGACGTTGAGCGGTAGGCCATCGACGCTGAACTCGGATGTCCCTTTGACGGTAGTCTGCGGACGGCCGCCGGTGATCAGGCAGACATCGCAACTTGTTCCGCCGATGTCGATAGAGATGACGTCGGGTACGCCTTCACGTTGCGCGACCTCGGCCGCTGCCGTAACCGCCGCGGCTGGGCCGGAGACAAACATATTAGCGGCCTTCCGCCGCGCCGTTGCCAACGGCACGACCCCGCCATTGGATTGCATGATCAAGGGTGTTCCCGTGATGCCGACCGTCGCTGTCCGTTCGCCGAACCGCGCGAGGTAGCGGTCTACCGCCGGCCCGATATAAGCATCGATCAAGACCGTGCTGGTTCGCTCGTATTCGCGGTGTTCAGGGGCGACGTCGGACGAAAGGGATACTCGGATATTCGGATGTCTTTCCGCGATAATACGGCCAATCATTTGCTCGTGGGCCGGATTGGCGTAGGCATGGAGAAAGCAGACCGCGATGGATTCGGGGGAATGTTGGGCCACGATATCATCGATCAGCGTCGCCGCCGCCGCGTCATCGAGTGGCATGACGATCTCGCCTGCGGCGCTCATGCGTTCATCGACTTCAAGTACCATGTCACGGTCGACCAAAGGCTCCGGCTTCCGATAGAACATGTCGTAGACGGTGCTCTTGTCCTGGCGCTGGATGAACAGCACGTCGCGGAACCCCTTTGTCGTGAGCAGGACCGTTCGCGCGCCATTGCGTTGGATCAGGGCGTTGGCCGCAATCGTCGAGCCGTGAAGTAATTCGGCAATTTCGTTGGCGGCATGGCCCGACAGGTCGAGGAGCTGTTCAAGCCCTTCGACTGCTGCGACGCTGGGATCAGCAGGAGTTGAGGGAAGTTTGTGGACCGTGAGCCGCCCGTCGCCATCCGCCATCACCAGGTCGGTGAACGTGCCCCCAACCTCAATACCCACAATCATAAAGATTACTCCCAAATTCCCAATTCCGCATCCCAACATAGAGCTATATGCTGGAAAGCCTTAAACCAGCACTCGAACATTGTTGTGGTCCATCGAATCGGGCATCTTCCCGCGGTCGCACTCCAACACGCGAGGATCAGTGGATGCATTCCCTCTCCATGCTCGTCGAAGGCTACCGTCGGTTTCTAGATACGCGACATCGCGAACAGGCGGACCTTTACCAGCGTCTCGGTGCGCACGGGCAATCACCGAAGGTCATGGTGATCGCCTGCTCCGATAGCCGGATCGACCCGGCTTCGATATTCGACGCCGCTCCGGGAGAGTTTTTTGTTGTCCGCAACGTGGCGAATCTGGTGCCGCCTTACGAACCGCACGGCGACTATCACGGAACGAGCGCCGCGATCGAATTCGCCACCACCGGTCTCGAGGTTGAGCACATTCTCGTCATGGGCCACGCGCAATGCGGCGGCGTTAAAGCGTTCCTTAATGGTCTCTATGCGCCGGACCGGGAGAGCGCGTTCATCAGCCGCTGGATGTCGATCATGAATCCAGCACGTGCGGAAGCCCTCCGCCGCGCACCGCATAGCGATGAGGACGAGTTGCAGCGAGAGACCGAGTTCGCGGCAGTGCGTTGCTCGCTCGAGAATCTCACGACATTCCCGTTCGTCAAAGAGCGGCTCGATGACGGCCGGCTCAAGTTGCACGGTGCCTATTTCGGTATCGCCAACGGTGAATTGCTAGGGTTTGATCCGGAAACGGGAAACTTCAGGCCCGTAAGTTAGTTCGAAGCCTGCAGTGCCTGTAGCGTGACGGACGCCCATACGGGCTGCATGACCGTCCTTTCATCCTTCGCGGATGACAGTCTGACGGTGCGAAAGTTGGCCAAACCGGCGGACCTGCGAGGTGAGCCACTCCTGATGATCTCCCATGCCATCTGCCAACACCGGTGCATCAAGCCACCGCTCTCCGATATCGCCGACC
>DJKK01000032.1 GCA_002434595.1 Alphaproteobacteria bacterium UBA6544
GGCTGCTTCCAAGCCGGGTTAGTAGCGGTGAGAACCTCAGATTTATCGTTATCCATTGGAGTTTCATGGAAAGAGGGTTTTAGTTTTTTGACAAAAATATTCGCAATCCACTTTGTTAAATGAACTTAAAGAAACAATTCCTTCACCTATTGGGCCCAATAAAATTCTCATATCCCAATAGTAAATATAACCCTCTTCTCTTTTTATGGATTTTTCATTAACGAAAAAAATTTGCATGGTGATTAGCGCTGATAGCTGTCCCATGAAACCATCTTCGTATTGCGCTGGATTTTGCCGGCGGTCTTCTATGAGGTCTGAAAGGTAGGATGAGAGCTCGGAAATAGTAGTGTTGCCTCGCGCTAAAACGTCAGCCGGCGACACCGGCTCTAACACACCAAGGATCGCAAGCGACCAATCGCGAAAGGGGCTACGATCCGCGTATGGCACACCCAGCATATTACCGACTACTTCAACCGGAATGGCCGATGCATAATCCGCAATGAGATCGAAGCTGTAGTTTTCCTGGGCCTTGTCCAACAGGCGTTCGACAAGTGCGGCGAGATCTAGTTTCATTTCCCGCAATGCGCGCGGCGTGAAGGCAGGAGAGAAGAAGGCAAGGACACGCGTGTGCAGTGGAAGGTCTCGTTAAAGAGTAGAATGGTCGTGCGTTGGCTGAAGAGCGGGCTGTCGGCACCGTATTTGGGGCCGAATTCCCACGTTTTGTCTGAACTGAACACGGCACCCTTATAGATTTTAATCAAGTCCGCGCAGCGCGTCAGAAATTAGCTACCGTCCAGGCAGCGGTGGACCGGATCGCACTTGCGCAATAAATTTTAGGCGGGATAAGGATCGTCAATATAATCTTCATACAGTGCTAGCGGATCGAATGCCGCTGCTTTTTCCGCGTCTGGGCGCGGATCGTGCCTCTTGCCACCCTAGGGTGTCCTCATGTCCGCCCGGCGCGCCGTACTTTTATTCTGCTGCTTCTCTCGCCATAGTGGCTTCGCGTTCCGCGAGCTTGGTAAAGCCATCCCGGGTTTGCGGCAACTTGCGATTGAGAATGCGTGATGCGACGACGGTGCGCAGGATCTGCGCGGTACCGCCGCCGATCGAGAACATCCGCCCGTCACGACAGAAGCGTTCCATCGGGCTGCGGCGTGAATAGCCGGCTGCACCAAATAGCTGCAACGCATCATTGGTGACCTTGAGCGCCATATCGGCAGCGACCACCTTGGCTTTTGCGGCTTCTGTTGCATCGGGGAACCCGCTTCCGGCATTGGCCGACGCTCGATAGAGCATGAGCTGTGCGCAATCAATCTGGATCGCCATATCTGCCAACATCCATTGCAGGCCTTGAAACTCGTAAATCGGTCGCCCGAACTGCTCGCGCTCCTTAACGTATGCGAGTGCGTGCTCGTAGGCGCCTTGTGCAATGCCAAGCGCCATAGTTCCGGCACCCACCCTTTGTGAGTTATAGGCATCCATGAGATCGGCGAAGCCTTTGCGCAGTCCCCGTGGCGGCATGACCAAAGCATCTTCACTAACTTCCATGTCTTGCATAATGACTTCAGCTTCTGGAATACCGCGGAGCCCCATCGTGGGCTCGCGATTACCGATCGAAAGACCGGGTGTCTCCTCGCGAACGCCAAGAAATCCACCGATGCCTTGTTCTTCACCTGCTTCGTCAAAGACGCGCGCAAATACGAGGTGGAGGCGTGACGCACCAGCACCAGTGATCCAATGCTTTTTGCCGTTGAGGATGTATTTGCCACCCTTCTTGTCGGCCCTTGTCGTCATATCCGTTGCGGCGCTACCGGCTTCCGGCTCAGTAATGCAGATCGCGGGTTTGTCACCATCGAGGACGAAGGCGGCAGCCATCTTCTTTTGCTTCTCCGTCCCGTACTTCATGACGGTAGAGATCGCGCCCATGTTGCTTTCAACCACAATCCGCCCGGTGACACCGCACACTTGTGCCATTTGTTCGATCACCAGTGCCGCATCCAGGAAGGTTCGGCCCTGTCCGCCATACTCCTTGGGGATGGTCATGCCCATGAAGCCGCCGTTCTTGAGATCCTCGACATTGTGCCAAGGGTATTGCTCCGTCCGGTCAATTTCCGCGGCGCGTTCCTCGAAGCTGCCGCGTGCGAGTTCGCGCGCTCGGGCTTGCAGGTCTTTTTGGTCGTCGGTGAGATGGAAATCCATGGCTCTGGGGGCTCCCTTGTATCTTGCCGGGAGTATGGAGCTCGATCGGGGGGCAGACAAGTTCTCGACTTCCTGATAGGCAAGCTATGTTACATTTTGACGACAGGATCGATGTCTATTGAACGGTGAACGAGCATGCCGAACGACGCAAAACCCACGATTACACCGGAGGAAGCGGGAAAAACCCACAATGCGCCGATCATCCGACGGCCTGAAACCATGGCGCCGGAGGTTGCGCGTTTTGCGAACGAGAGCCAGATGATCTTTCACCCATCCCCGGAAAACCCGACCGAGCCGAATGCAGGTATCCTGACCTATGGTCCGGGCAGCGGCTTTCCCTTGCATAAGCATGATTTCGCACAGGTTTGGTATGTCCTGGAAGGTGAGTGCAGCTACGGCGACAGAACGCTCATAACGGGTGACATGGTCTATATGCAGGATCCTCACTTCGAGTACGAGATGCATACCGAGGAGGGCTGCAAGATACTATTTGTTCAATACTCGGGACCGACGACCGGGGCGGCGCCAATCTACGATGGCCGATTCAACCAGAAGCAAAAGCCAAAACTTGAGGATCAAGATCTCGAGCACTAGGCCGTTCGCATCCGGTCAAACAAGGAAAACGCATGCACTTCGGATTATTCATGTAGTTCGGCACGCGTCCGGGCGGTACCGACGCCGTGGCTTTCCGTGAAGGATTTGATCATGCGGAGCTTTTTGAGGATGTCGGGCTCGATAGCATTTGGCTGGCGGAGTTTCATTTCATGCCCGCTCGCTCGGTCCTATCGTCTCCCATCGTCGTTGCGGGTGCGTTGGCGAGTTTGACGACGCGGGTGCGCATTGGGATGGCTGTCTATGTCTTACCGCTGACCAATCCGCTGCATGTTGCCAAGGAATCAGCGACAATCGATCAGATGAGCGAAGGGCAGCTAGCCTTCGGTATTGTTCGCAGTGGTTTTGCGCGTCAGTACAACATCTACAATATTGATTACTGCGAGAGTTAGGAGCATTTCGAGGAAGCGGTCACCGTTCTGCGCAAAGTCTGGACTGGTGAGATGTTCTCCCACGAAGGTAAATTTTTTCAAGTGACCGATGCGCAATTGGCACTGAAGACGGTTCAGCGCCCGCCCCCGCCGATGCGCATGGCCGCGTCGTCAGCTGGAACCTTCAAGAAGGTAGCCGAAGAGGGACTGCCCCTGTTTGTCGGGTTACGAGGGGACGTGCTCGATGAGTTGAAAGGCCATATTAACGTCTATCGCGAGGCATGGCGGCAGGCAGGACATGACGGCAACGGCTGAGTATTCCTTCGTGTTCCGGTTTATGCCGCTGCCACTGAACAGGCGGCCTATAAAGAACCACGGGAATGCATCATCCACTATTTTGAGCGCCAAGCGCGGATGATTGCGACAGCCGGCCCGCAAGGCCGGGGCGGCGAAGCGCTTCGTGCCAAGGTGGCGGAGGCGCTGAACAAATTGTCGTATGATGACATTCGGGAATCGCGCGCCGCGATCGGCACGCCCGAGCGTTTGATCGAACGGTTTATCGAATGGCGGGACGTCGCCGGCATCGATGGCGTCGTGATGGAACTGAACGTCGGCAATCTCCTGGGTGACGAACAGATTTCCAACAGCGTCCGCCTCATCGCTGAAAAGGTTATGCCGGCGTTTAAATAGGCCGGATTATTCGGCCGGCCTCGCGGCGGTCTGCGACCTCTTCCGCCGCTGCGCCTGCGACAGGTAGATGGCCGGGATGAAGCCGCAAAAGGCAAAAATGCCCAGTGCCAAGAAGGCGTCCTGATAGCCGAGCGTGCTCGCCTGCGCCAGAATTACATCACCGAGATAATGCAGTGCGCCCGGATTGAGGGCGGCTTCCGCGACGCCCGCCTCTGACAACAGTCTGTTGATCTGATCGACGAGTTCGCGGTTCGCCTGATTGACGGCGATTTGGGTTGATGTGAAGGCGTCGAGGTGGAACGGAATCCGAAGCTCGAGAAAAACGACGAGCACGTTCGTGCCGATGGCGGCGCCTAACATCCGGATGAAGTTGACGACCCCCGATCCTTGGTTGACCAGGTCCTCTGGCAGGGCTCGCAATGCTTCCGTATTCATGACAGGACGAATGAAAGCGGTCCCGACCCGTATCAGGATTGTGAAGGAGACGAAGGTCCAGAATGGCGTGTTGACGTCGGCTTGCGACATCAGGACGAAGGCCATCCCGAAGGAGAATAATCCGAAATAGATCAGATAGCTCGTCGGAAACATATCCGTCATCTTGCCGGAGAGAGGGAAAAGGATCAGCAGGGAAAGGCCGCCGGGAATCATCAGCATTCCCGCGCGCAGAGGGGTGAAATGCTGAATTTCCTGCACGAAGAGCGGGATCATGAAGGTTGATGAGAGGAACGCACAGCCGGCGAAGAACGAAATCACGGCGGCGGCACTGAACCTCGGCACCAGAAACAGCTTCATGTTTACCAGGGGATGTTCGCCGTAAATCTGCTGTAGGATGAAGGCGATGGAGGACAGGACGCCGATCAGGAACCCGATGATAATCGTGTTGGAGGACCAGCCAAGCCGTTGACCGAAGCTGAAGGACAGCAAGAGCGCGGCGAGAGCCATCCACATCAGGATCAAGCCGATGAAATCGAACTTCGGCAGTTTTTTAGGTAGTTCCTTGTTCGGCATGAACAGGATGCCCATGACAAGGGCGATACCGGCGGTCGGTATCTGCAGCAGAAACACGTAGTGCCAGTTGAAGTATTCAAGTGCGAGCCCGCCGAGCGTCGGGCCCATGATGGGGGCGAGCACCATCCCCATGCTGAAGAGCCCCATCGACATGCCCTTCGAGCGTGACGGCCAGACCGAAAATGTGACGGCCATTGCGAGCGGCTGCACGATACCCGCGGCGGTGCCCTGAAAGACCCGACCGAACGACAGCATGAACGTGTTGGTAGCAAGTCCGCTCATCGCCGAACCGAACAGGAATACAGCGAGGGCGGCGATAAATGCGGCTCGTTGGCCGAAATTCTGGATAGCCCAGGCAGAGAGCAGCATGCCCCCCGTCATGGCGCCGAAATAGCCGGTCGAAAGCAGCTGTGCCTGGTCCCGTCCGATACCGAACGCACCCATGATGTTGGGAAAGGCAACGTTGACGGTGGAACTGGCGAGGATGACCGTCATGCCGCCAATGACCGATGTTATGGTGGCGAGCCACTTGTAGGCGGGCCCGTAGCGGGCAAAGAGATCGTCTATCGATTCATTGTACAAAGCACTATCAAATTGGACCGAACGAGGGTTCGCCGCAATCCCACGAAGGCAAAACTTTACGGCGGCGGATATCCCCCGCGCGGCGACCGTATCTCGGTTCCCTTGAGGGCCGGGTTGAAGACACAAACGAGTTCGAGCTGCGTTTCAGACCGCAAAATGTGGTGGTCGTTCTTGTCCAGCGCGTAAAGCGTCCCCGGGCCAATATGATGAACCTCGCTGGTCGCCATATCTTCGATGCTGCCGGTGCCGGAGATGCAATAGACCGTCTCCAAGTGATGGTCGTAACGCATTTCGATTTCGAGGCCGGCTTCGATTTCGGTCAGGTTCAAGGAATAGCCCATTCCGTCATTGGCGAGTAGGAACCGTGTGCTCTTGCTGCTGTGCGATTCAACGCGGCGGTCGGTTCCAGCCAAGCTTTTGAGGTTTCTGACAATCATTTAGTCTTTCCTTTACATCTCGGCGTTCGATCTCACTATTTCAGATGACCCGGTCGGTGTGGGTCGGCAAGGCGGCAAAAGAACGTCACGCGGAGCGATATATGAAATTCGGATACATGATGCAGGTCCAGATGCCACGACCTTGGTCGGAGACGACCGAGCGGGAGGCCTATTGGAATGCGGTTGAACAGGCAGTTGCCGCCGAGGAGGCCGGATTCGACAGGATTTGGTTGACCGAGCAGCATTTCTACGTGGAGATCGGTCACATCTCTGCACCTGAAATGTTGCTGGCGGCGATCAGTCAACGAACCTCGCGTATACGTCTCGGTTTCGGTGTCATTGTGTTGCCGTGCCATCATCCCTTTCACGTCGCGGAGCGAGTGGGAACGCTGGATATCCTCAGTCAGGGCCGCGCTGAGTTTGGTTTCGGCCGCGGTACCGCAGGCTATATCACCGAAGCTTTCGGCGTCCCGGCGGAGGAAGCGCGGGCCTATGCTGATGAGTCCCTTCAGGCGGTGCTCTCCATGTTCGAAAACGAACGTTTCCCAGGCCATAACGGGCATTATTTTGATCTCCCGGAACGGCAGGTGGTGCCACGGCCCGTCCAACGACCGCATCCACCGTTGTGGACCGCCGCATCAAATCTCGAAACATGGGTGCATGCGGGAAAGCGTGGTCTGGGAGTGATTGGTGTCACGCGAATTCCGCCGGAGGATGCGGAGCCTGCCGTTGCGGCGTATTGGGAGGCGATCGGCAACAGCACTGCGGAGGATTGGGACGGCAAGTTCGCCAATCCCAGTGCCGGCGCGTTCGCCATGACCTGCTGCCATGACGACGATCAGACCGGGCGCGAGATTGCGACCGCGGGTGCGCGTTGGTATTATGGTCAGAACAATGCAGAGCTGAACCGGCTGCGCTTTGGATCGGCTGCCGGGGTCAAGGGTGTCCTGCAAACCGTTAAGGAGAGGACCGACGAGCAGCTGATTGATGACGCGATGGTCGTCGGCGGTAATCCGGATACCTGTACACGGGTCATTCAGCGTTGGTCGGATGTCGGTCTCGATCAGATCGTTCTCATGATGCAGGCGGGTCACACGACCCACGAGCAAGTCATGCGGTCCATAGAGCTAATAGGTAAGGACGTCATTCCGCGCTTCCAATAGGGCGCTGGCACGGGACCTTGGCCAACAGGAGCCTGCAGGTTAAATAGGCTCCAAGTCAGTAATCAAACATGGAATCCCTTTATGAGCAGTCAGTTGTTCTCGCCCTTCAAGATGCGCGGTCTCACGCTGGACAATCGCATCATCGTTTCTCCCATGTGTGAATACAGTGCAGTCGACGGGAACGCGCAGGACTGGCATTTGATGCACTTGGGGCAGTTCGCGACCGGTGGATATGGCCTTGTGATTACCGAGGCGGCGGCTGTCGAGGCGCGT
>DJKK01000310.1 GCA_002434595.1 Alphaproteobacteria bacterium UBA6544
GAAGGGACTCGAACCCCCACGCCATAGGCGCCAGAACCTAAATCATACGATTGTCTTTTAAAAACAAAGGGGCGTTCGTCATAAAAAGCGAACGCCCCGTGTAACACCCCCTCGATGCAGCCAAATACGATGGTGATTAGGAGACATAATATGGAAATAATCAAACGCGGAACAAAACCCGAAGACGCCCGACATATCGGCACTTGCGCCAACTGCAAAACAGAGGTGGAATTCGCTCGGTCAGAGGGCGTTGTGACGCATGATCAACGTGATGGAAGTTTCGTGTCTGTGGACTGCCCCGTTTGCGTGTATAAGATACACTCCGACCTGTAACCCCGACCACTACAGCCCCTCGATAGACACCAAAAAGCCCCGGCCAGAAACGGTCGGGGCTTTGCTTATTGTGGGCCGAGAACCTTGGCGATGACCTCGATCTTACCATTGGCGCATTCGGCTGACAGAAGGTGCTCAGTCGCCAACGCGGCCAGCTCGTTAACCGTCTGGACCTTGCGCTTGCTGATGGGGCACGGGGTCAGGGTTTCTGACGGTATGTCCGGTTTGATCGGGACGTATTCAATCTTCGGTTCGCAGCCCATTAATGAGAGCGGCAAGATCAGGATCAAGCATCGCATCGGGTATCCCTCCTATCAGGATCTGTTCAACGGCTTCGGTAAGGGTGGCGTTGCGGGCGGCGAAGCGGTCGGCACGGGCACGCTCCACCTCACGCGCCAGGGCCGATTGTTCCGCCTGTTCGGTCAGGGCTGTGAGGGACCGGCTCAGGCGGGCGTTCTCTACGGTCAGGCCATCGACGGTGCCTGACTGCCACCACAAGGCCCCTGCCAGCCCGAGACACGCCAGCAGCGCGGCGCACAGAGCGATAAGCGTTGCCTTGGTCATCATGTCAGCCACCAGATCAACAGGGTAGCCAGAGCGGCCAGTGTGAGGGCCAGCCAGATCATCGGCGGTAATCCCAACGAGCCTTACCCTTACGCACATCGATGTGGGTGAAGGTGTTGTACCGGCCGATGCCCTTGGTGTCGGCATACCGCTTGAGCAGGTATTCCTGGACCGTGTTGGGCGATACACCCTCGACGGTGAAATCCCCCGCGGTGGCCTTCATGTGTTGCGATGCAGATGCTCCACCAACATAGGCGTTATACGGCGGGCAGCGATGGCCGGAATGGACCGTCACCGGCTTCCCGAAGTGATCCCGTACATCCTGAAGAGCATCGACCAGCTCTTTCGGCGGCGGGATCTGTTCGCACCGTGGCAGGTGCGGTGCCTTCCAGTGACAGTTGCAGCGAAATTCGTGCAGGCTAAAGTTCTTGCTCAGGTTTCCCATCTTCATACCCTCCAAAGGCAGGGCCCACGGCGCGGGAAGAATGGCGCGGTAAGCCAGTTGTAGTGTTTCTGTTGAGCCAACGGCAGGCTGCGATGCAGCGCCCCGAGCGCAGCCAGAGCTGCGACGACGGACCAAAAGGCAAAGACTGCGTTGACGGTCTGGCCTGACAAGGTGAATACGCCGGGGTTCATGATGCCCGCGCTGCCAAGCAACGGCCGCAGGATCGACCACCAGAGAAGGCGCACCCAGACAAGCCCGCTGGTCAGCGCGACAAAGGCGCTCATAAGGCTATTGGCGTCATGCCCGCGAAACCGTAGGTGCGGCGCAAAGCCGATAGTCACCAACAGCATCAGCGCCACCGCAGCAACGGCCAAGGCACTATGAATAAAAATAAGGATCGTCATTGCTCTTGGCCTCGCTTTGGTAAAACTCCGATCACCAGACTGTTGACCTGTCCGGTGCGTTCTTCGATGGCATTGGCAAGGCGCTGTCTGGATGCCTCGGCAACCTCGCGGGCCTGTACTGCGTCAACCTGTTCTCGGGTCGGGCGCTTGGGTGATTTCAAAGCCTTGAAGGCGTTCTGGGGAGACTTGAAATTTTTGATCGCATTGGAAGCGAGTTTAAAAGCCTTGAACAAATTCTTAATCACGGCCTTTCCCTTCGATGTATCGCAGCGCAGCATCCAGCGTTTTGGTGTTGTCGGCCATCTGGGAGGTGTGCGCTTTATGATCGTCAAAGCGGGCGTCGACTTGCTCGTTAAGCCGCGCCCACAACGCCTTCACGACTATAGCCAGCCCGACAATAATCAGACCGGGCAGGCCATAGGCCTCTAGGAAGCTCGGAAGGTCAAAGCCGTTCATCAAGCGGAGCCCGAAGCTAAGTGAATGTATTTCGATTTGGTAATCATGCCCCGTTTGTGGGGCGCTCGTCAGTCGCAACAAATGCACGAAATCTTATAAAGATATTTTATTGTTGATTGCCGATCATGCTACAGGGAGCAGAACACGAATGGTTAGAATGAAAACAGGCGTTCTTTGATGGCATACCTTAACTACGTTGTACTACCGCTGGAAATCATGACGTTCTTTTTTGCCTTCCTATCGGACGCTATGAAGTTCAACCCAGCAATCCGGAAAGCTGCTTTCTTTCTGCTGTCGGCGCTATGGGTGATCGCAACCGTGTCCCGGCCTTGGGGCGTTTCGCCGGATGATTGGAACTATTCGTTCCACCTCGTCCTATCGGACCCATTTTCAAAATCTGGGTTTGAGGATGCGATGGGTCACAGCTTCTTATATTACCAAGCCTTAGCAATCGTGCGTGACTTCACCGACACCGAGGCAGCATTCTTGATAATAGCGGGTGTTGCTCTAGCGCTTAAACTCTGGCTGATTGGCCGGATCACATCGTATAGCCTAATGTCGCTTTTCGCGTATGTGAGTATATTTTGGATGCTGCATGATGTTGTGCAGCTACGCGCGGCTGTCGCAAGTTTGCTGCTTATTCTAGCGATCCATCTTTATTCAAGCGGGAGAAAAACACCCGCTTTAGCCTCTATGGTCGCCGCCCCGATGGTCCATATACAGGGTGCAGTCGTTCCAATCGGGATTGGTTTGCGATGGCTATTTGCAGAAAAGTTTGTTCTGGCAATCGGTGTGGTTCTTTTCACACAAGCCTTAGTATCAGTGGGTGTAGCCCCTTCCAAAGCGATTTTCGCTTTCATTCCAATTGAAAGTGAAAGAGCGCTTGCAACCCTAGAAGATAGTGAGGGTGGGAGTGGCCTTAGACTAACCACCCTTGTAATGGTCGCAGGGCTTGCTTTGGCTATACCCGGCTTACGCTCATGGCGCAGTGCGGCTATGGATTTGGCGTTTTATACTGTGATTGGCGGCTTTTTGGTTTACTGGCTGACCGCAGGAGTGGGCGGGGTCAGCAACAGGCTGATGCAGTTTCTGTGGGTTCCGATTGTACTTTTGGCCCCATACTACAAAAGGAATTTCTTTACTTACTTCGGTTTTATCCTGATCTGCCTAGCCTACTTTTACCTGTCTGGTTGGATCAACCAGCTTATGGGACATGCCGGTTGATCCTCGGTCAGTTCGTTACTCTGCTATTGGCCGACGAACTTTTCTACGCGGAAGCGAGAGTTGAACATCATCACATATCCGTTCACGTAAACTGAACGCAGAAGCACGTTCGCCTCCCCCGGTGCAAAGTCATACAGCTTGACGGTTTGCGTATAGGGTGGCGGTGACATGAACAACGCCGGCTCGGTCGTCTCCGCGGTCCAATAAAAAAGATTACCCGTATCCGTGTCCATCACAAGGCTGCGCACAGTTTCCGTCGCTGGACGCCCGGGCGGCTGATAGGTTTGAACCCCCATATTCACACTACCAGCAACAGTGTTATTACGTGCTGCCTCCAATAAGTGATACTCTGGCCTGTCGCTAGTCAGGATGAACTTTGCATCGTTCTGACTTTCACCATTAAATTCAGCCGCCGGGACCAACAGGAAATCGACTGGATAATGGTTGGTCCGAGGGGCAACGGGAGTTGTCCATTGTAGCCAACTATCTGTGCCTCCTGGGCCTGCTCCGATCCCAGAAGGTGTTAAACGCTGCAACCCGATTTGGTCACCCCATCCCGCATCTCCGAGCGAGGCGAACAACGCGACTGAACCCTGATTATGGAAAGAGTGGATGTGCCGTGCGCTTAGGAACTCCGCCGACAGTGCCCACGTCCTTGCTGTGAGATCAAACCGGAAAATGCGCGGCCCTCGAACAGGGTCGGGGCCGGGTGACATCCCTGTGGTTCGAACCTCTGCCCCAGAGGTATATTCACCGATAAAGATATGGCCGCCAACAACCCCTAAACCGTATGGCCTTGCGGTAGCATTCCCGCTGCGCAGCCCCGCAGAGACAGGGCAGGATATGTCTGTCCACGTTGCGGTGGCGGAAAGGTCACTGCTTTCGTGTAGGTCTAAGTTGTTGCAGAGAACGTAAAGCTTTCCACCCTCAACGATAACGTCTGCAATCCCCGCACCAGTGGTAAGGGCTCCTGGCGGGACTGTCATCTTGTCAATAAAGGTATGTCCAGAATCAATGCTCATCGCCATATTAAATGTTGAGGTGTTAAGCCCCCACGGCTGGCGGTTTGACGCATCTTGACCATAAACGCGCACAGTGCGCCCGGTTTCGATCTCAAAAAGCCCCTGAAGAGGCGGGAGGTATTTTTGCCTGATGGTGACCGAAGGCGCAGCGGCGCTCAGTGTGGGGCTGGCTGGAGGGTTCGGCAAAGGGAACGCAGCGGTAGCAACTTCGCCCCCACCGTATTCATTTACGCCTACCCGACCAATAGTGCTGTCGGTAGTTACGCCAACGTAATATTTACCAGCCGGAAGGTTCGTCTCAGGCACGGCCACGATCATTTCGCCAGCAGGGGTCAACTCTCGCGGGCCAGACCGGACCAAAAGCTCACGGGCCGAATTATAAATACCCACCTCGGCCAACTTGGCGGCGGTGTCGGCTACGATCACATCAATTGAAAGCCTATTTATCACGGTTTCGGAGTACAGGCGAAACGGCACAAGTTTGACGTTGGTTAGCTGGCTCTGCGTTGTTGGGTTTGATGTGGTGATATTTTTAATGCTGGCTAACTCTGCCGCATCGGCAGATTCAGCAGCCGCCAGGCGATCCAGCGCCGTTTGCTCGGCGTCTCCGGAGACTTGATCCACTTGCACCTGAACTGATGCCTGCAAGTCGGCGCTGATCTGATCTATTGCTTCAGGCTTCAAGACTGTAATTTGGGTTGCCATATTAGATTACCTCGATTGAAATTGTGGGATATGGGCCGGGCCCAGGGTCCGTGACGATTGCTCGTGAAGCAGTTACAAATGTTGCGCTAATTTCATCTTCGCTGACCAGAAATAGCATAGTATCGTCGGCGGCCGCCGTAGCCGCATTCTCGGCCTGATCTGTAGCAATTTT
>DJKK01000241.1:0-197 GCA_002434595.1 Alphaproteobacteria bacterium UBA6544
TCATCAGCATGCATAAGAGATGTGAGCCGATGGGCAATGATGATGACAGCTCGTTCTTTGACGAAGTCCTTAAGTGCGTTGCGGATGCGCCGTTCAGTTGCGGCATCGACCGCGGCCGTTGAATCATCGAACACAAGAATTTGAGCTTTCGGCAGAATGGCGCGTGCAATCGACAGGCGTTGACGCTGACCGCCGGA
>DJKK01000241.1:510-7775 GCA_002434595.1 Alphaproteobacteria bacterium UBA6544
CAGGCGTTGACGCTGACCGCCGGAAAGGGAGACGCCGCGTTCGCCGACAAGTGTATCGTAAGCATCGGGCAGGGCGCGTATATGATTATGAAGCTGCGCGGTTTGCGCTGAATAGTCGATATCCGTCCGCGACGACCACGGCGCACCATAGGCGACGTTATGGTCGAGGCTCGCGGTAAACAGAAATGGCTCCTGTTGTAGGATACTCACCGAATTGCGCAGCGATACCAGTGTTATGTTGCGGATGTCCTGTCCATCGATGGAAATTCGGCCGTTGCTGACGTCGTAATAGCGCCCGATCAGGTTTGCGATCGTGGTCTTTCCGGCGCCTGGTGGTCCAACAATGCCGATCATTTTGCCGGGGTGCGCCTCAAAACTGATACCCTCCAGGGTCCGTTCGTTTTTGGGCCAGGTCGGATAGCGAAAATCGACATTCTCAAACCGAATGGCGCCCTCTGTGATCGCAAGTGGTTTAGCATCCGGCTTGTCGGATATTGACGGTACGAGGTCGAGGACATTGAAAAGGCGTCCGCCGCAAGTCGAAGCTCGGGCAATGGAGTTTATCATCCATCCGATCTGCCGGACCGGCATGCGCAGTATCAGCATGAACGTCAGCGTTTCTGTCAACTGGCCGAGTGTGACAGTCCCGTTCAGCACTTCTTCACCGCCAACCCATAGGGTGGCCGCCATCGCAAGGAAGTAGACAAACGTCATTTGCGTCGTCGAATGTACGAACAGCCTGACGCGCATTGTCGCAATTGCGAGAGCCTTGTCGGCGCTTTCATCGAAGCGGGCCATTTCGTGCGTCTGGGCAGCGAAGGCACGGACGACACGGATACCACCGAGGTTCTCTTCCATGACTTTCGTCAAATGGGACATTTGATCCTGCAGCGCGAGCCACGCGTCGCGCAGTTTGATGCGGGCAAACGAGCTGCGGAGCGCCACGATCGGCACGAAACTAAGCGCCATAAGGCCCAGTCCCACATCGTTGCACATGAGAATGACGGCCCCACCGCCGATCAAACAAGTCAGCAGGATCATCCGGAGGAATCCGGTGTCGACCCAGCGCCGGACTCCCTCAATATCAAGAATTCCACGCGTCATTAGGTCACCCGAATGAACGCGATCGTGCCAGGAGAAACTCAATTTTTGGAGTTTCCGGTAGTAGTCGAGCCTGAGGTTATAGGCAATCAGCTGACCGACGGCCTCTCCCTGGTAGCTCTGCATCATGGTGAAGAGTCCCCGACCGACGGCAGCCACCAGTAACAGTATTGCGGTCGTGAAAAGGGCATCCTCCGTTTCAGCGCGTTCCAAGATACCGGCTGTGGCGCCTGAAAGTAGACCCTGAGCCTGATCGACGGCCTGTCCCAAATACTGTGGGATGCATAACTGAAAGACGGAAGCGACAATGGTCGAGCCGATGGCGATCGTCATGCGGACACGATGGCGAAATGCAATTGCGGTTATGCGATAGAGTACGGCGGTGTCCAATTTCGATACTTCAACTCGATAGTCGATGTTGACCGTATCGTCGGATTTGCTGCCGTATGTCGACGGGGTCTCGTTCACAGTGCTCATTTCGGTCGGCATGCCTGATTATGCCATATGGATTTTGCGGCGTGGAGACTGGGAGCTAATAGCTAGGTCGAATTGCTGCGATGTCATTGCACCGTCTTGTGCTAAGTTGTTATTCGCCTGCTCAAGGACGTGGACAAGGAGAAGGGCATGAATGACGCATTCGATTTCGAATCCAGATTCGCTAAAGGGCTCCCGGTAACGCAACCGAAGTGGTCGGGGTTTGCGGAGTATAACTTTATAGGTGGGCATAATGACCCTGAGAGCATTCCAGTAGAAGGATTGATCGAAGCGACGGCGCGGGTATTGCGCAGGCGGGGGCAGACCCTTGCGACATACAATCAGGATTCAGGTCCCCTTGGCGATATCGAGATGCGTCAGTTCCTCGCAGGAAAGCTCGCGAAGTTCCGAGGGATGTCTGCCGGCGAGAATGAGATTCTCGTCACGTCTGGGTCCGGTCAGGCGCTCGAACTGATCAACCAGATATTATGTGAGCCGGGTGACACCGTGATTATGGAAGAATTTACCTATCAAGGCGCAATGAACCGATTGCGCGCACGTGGCGTGAATGTCATTGGTGCCAAACTCGATAACGGCGGCCTCGATATTGATGCGCTGGCGGTGCAGTTGGATGAATTGGTAAAAAGCGGAACGCTACCGAAGTTCGTCTACACGATTCCGACAGTGCAAAACCCGACGTCTTCCGTGTTGAGCGTCGAGCGGCGACGAAAGTTGCTCGATATTACAGGGGAACGAGGCATCGCAATTGTGGAAGACGAGTGCTATGCCGATCTTTTGTGGGACGAAACCTGGCCGAGCTCGATGATGGCGATGGTGGGCTCCGAACACGTTATTCATGTCGGTTCATTCTCGAAGTATTTGGCTCCGGCGCTACGCCTTGGCTACCTTGTGGCGCCATGGTCGGTCCTCAACCAAATGATCGCCTGCAAGGGGGGTGGAACCGGCGCGCTGGAGCAGATGGTTGTCGCCGACTTCATGCAGAATCAGTATGAGGCGCATGTCAATGGCCTTAAGGAGCGATTGAAGGCAAAGCGTGACGTCCTGATCGAGGCTTTGGAAGCAAATTTTGGGACGGCGGCCGAATTTGGTGTCCCGCCGGGTGGCATCTATCTTTGGATCAAATTGCCGCCGGAAGTTGACACTTTGCAATTGGCGGACGCCGCGCTGAAGCAGGGCGTTGCTTTCAACCCCGGGCCGCAATGGTCGGTCGACCCCGATGCGGCGAGGAGTCATTTGCGAATTTGCTTTGCCAATCCGTCGGAACAAGCGCTTAGAGACGGTGTTGCGAAGCTCGCGCAGATTTGCTTCGAAGAGACTGGCATTCCGCCTCGCAGCGCCAACGTGTCGCGGTAAGCGGGTCGGTAGGGGTTTGATTCTTGGCTTCCGGCTTGTTACGGAAAGATTCAATGAAACAAATGCTTATCAGGTGTGCATACACCACCATAATTGCTGGTGCAGTGTGGGGTATTGCGTACCTCGGGGGTGCCGAGGCGAGCGAGAAACCACGGCCGTCTATTTTCCAACCAGTCGTCGCTGGAAACGGCATGGTTTCGTCTCAGGAAGCCTTGGCGACTCGTGTCGGCATCGAAGTATTGAAACGTGGTGGCAATGCCATTGACGCCGCCGTCGCGGTGGGTTTTGCCTTGGCAGTGACATTGCCGCGAGCTGGGAATTTGGGGGGCGGCGGATTCATGATGGTGCATGAGGCTGGGCCTGGAAAAACTCACGCAATCGACTACCGCGAAACGGCACCAAGCGCGGCAAGTCGCGACATGCTTCTCGATAATGAGGGTAATTATGATCGGCGGAAAGCCATTGGCAGCCACTTGGCGGTTGGTGTGCCGGGGACCGTCGCCGGCCTAACGTTGGCGCTGGACCGCTTCGGCACGATGTCACTCGCGGATGTCATGCAGCCTGCAATCGATCTGGCAGAGAAGGGCATTCCAGTTACGCAAGGCTTTGCCGAGAGCATGACGCCGGGACGGATGAAGCGATTATCGCGCTGGCCGGCGAGCCGGGAGAAATTTTTCAAAAGTGACGGCACGGCCTATCAGGTCGGTGAAGAATGGCGCCAACCCATGCTTGCCCGTTCACTTGAGCTGATCGCAGAACGAGGGCCAGCCGCCTTTTATAATGGCGAGATTGCCGAGCGCATCGTAGACAATATGAAGACGCATGGCGGCCTCATTACACGCTCGGACCTGGCGGTGTACCGACCGATTGTCAGGGCGCCGGTACGCGGATGGTATCGAGATCACGAAATCGTCTCTATGCCACCACCTAGCTCGGGCGGTATTCATCTCATTCAGATGCTCAATATCATGGAGGCATTTGAAATTGGAGCGATGGGGCACAACAGTGCCGCGTCGGTCCACTTGGCGACGGAAGCGATGAAGTTCGCCTATGCCGATAGAAGCTGGTATCTCGGCGATCCGGCATTTTGGAAAGTACCGGTTGATGGTCTTACCTCAAAAGCCTACGCAGCGGAGATAAGGCGGCGCATAGACCGAGATACGGCACGCACTGCGGATGAGATTGGTCCAGGAGATCCAAAAGTGCACGAAGGCCGAAATACGACCCATTTTTCTGTCATCGACCGGTATGGAAATGTCGTCTCCAATACCTATACTCTCAATCTTGCTTACGGCACGGGAATTGTCGTTCCGGGGACAGGGATATTGCTGAACAATGAAATGGATGATTTCTCGGCAAAACCCGGAATACCAAACAGCTATGGTCTTATTGGAGGCGTCGCGAATGCAATTGAAGCGGGCAAGCGGCCGCTGAGCAGTATGACGCCGACTATAGTTTTCAAAGACGGAAAGCCGCTTCTCGCAACGGGGAGCCCCGGCGGTAGTCGGATAATTACCACGGTTCTGCAGGTCATCTCGAATATAATCGATCACGGGATGAATGTCGCGGCGGCGACCGCGGCGCCGAGGTTTCACCATCAATGGCGCCCGGACGCACTCTTTATCGAACCAGGATTCAGCGCCGACACAGTCGAGCTTCTGAAACGCAAGGGACAGGTTGTTCGCTCGTCCCGTCCAATGGGAAACACTCAATCGATTATGATTATGCCAGATGGATTGGCCGGTGCATCCGACCCACGTCGGCGCGGCGCACTGACGGCCGGTTACTAGGCGGCCGCGTTTCCGGTCGATCCCTGAAATCATCGCAGGTTATTGTTGGATTACCGGTTGGCGGTTCAGGTAGAGTTCTACGGATTAGCAGGGTAATTATATCGTAATTGGAACTTGGAGGTTCGAACGCTATGGCGCGTCAAAGTCGAAAAAGAGGAAAAAAAGAGGACGCTAAAGTAAGCGAAAAAAAGGACGAGCCGGCCGAGGTCGAGGCCGCTGAAACTGCCGCAGAGGCGGATAGTGAAGCACCCCGTTGGCCGCTATTCTATAACATGCCCGTACCGCTCTCTTTGGAGCGTCATGGCGACAGGTCGATCAATCTCGAACGCCGTTTCGGGTTCGCCGCAAACACCAACATGGTGCCGGTGAACATGCAGGAATTTTCCAGGGTGGCGATTGCCTACCCGATCGTCTTTACGGAGTCCGCGCCGGCGAGCGCCATTGCGATCTTGGGGTTGCGGCAGGGACAAAATTTGTTTGTCGATGATGCCGGTGCTTGGGACGGTGGTGTGTACGTTCCGGCGTACGTACGCCGGTATCCATTCATCTTTAGCACCGGGCAAGAAGACGAACAGCTCGTGCTCTGCGTCGACGAGGCGGATGATCTAATCGTTGACGGTACGGGAGCGGAAAACACACAGGCGATCTACGATGGAGAGGAAGCGTCCGAAACCATCAAGAAAATGTTGGAATTCTGCGCCGCATTCCATCGACAGAGTCTTGCGACGCGGGAGTTTGTAGATGAACTCGAGAGCCGGGACCTTTTCCGCCCGGGCACGGTCACGATAACCAATGAATCCGGCGAGCAGTTCAATCTCCGTGGTTTCCGGATTGTCGACGAAACCAAGTTCAATGCTCTTCCGGATGAAGCGTTCTTGGAGTTCCGCCGAAAAGGTTGGCTACACGCTATTACAAGTCACCTCGTGTCGGTGCAGAATTTGGCGGCGCTAGGTTTTCGCTCGAAGGCAGCGGAATAGAGCGGTCTCTTCGGTAACTCAATGAGCCGTACGATAGGGCACCGCCGGACGGCGTGAGTTGCTGTGTTAGCGGCCGAATGCCGTCCTCAGAAGTGAAAGCCACGCGCTTGCCTGTAACCAAGGAAGACATAGTCTTTCGAACAGGGTTTCGAACGAAGTGAAAGGAATGTGCGATGGCTGCGAGCTGTGATTGGGCTGATATAGGGGATGGCCTAAAGGCTTATTACGGGCAACCCGAGGGCGATGGCCCTCATCCATGCGTCGTAGTGTATATCGAAGCATTTGGCGTCAACGATCACTTTAAAAAGCTCACGCAGCGTCTGGCGGATGATGGTTTTGCGACCATTACACCGGATATCTATGACAGCGAGGTTTACGCCTACGACGACCTCGATGGCGCCATCGGCAAGCTGAAGACGATGGATGATGACACGGTCATGAATCAGACCGAGCAGTGCTTAGACTGGTTGGCGGGCAGGACCGAAGCGGATACGAGCCGTGCCGGCGTTACGGGATTCTGCATGGGTGGACGCTTCACCTTCCTGGCTAACGCGCAATTAGGCTCGCGGTTCAAAGGGGCGGCGTCATTCTATGGCGGTGGGATCGGGCCGGAAGAGGACTTTGTCGGACGTCAGACGCTGCTCGATCGTATCGGCGAGATGCAAGGGCCGATCTTGCTTTGGTACGGTTCGGAAGATCAATCGATCCAGCCGGAGGAACTCGGCCGTATTGCGCAAGCGATGGCTGAGGGTAAGAAAGAGTATCGCATGACGTGCTTCCCGAATGTTGGTCATGGATTTTTCTGTGAGGATCGAGCGAGTTACGACGAATATGCGGCCGTTACTGCCTACAAGCAGACTGTCGACTTTTTTCGTACAAATCTTGTATAAACGCTGGCATGGCCGTTGAGATCCTGCCAGTGAGTTCAGTCGGTGGCGCCGAGGTAATTGGCGTCGACGTCCGACGTGTTATGTCTCAGTCGGAATTGTCGGCGGTCGAACAGGCGTTTCTCGATCATCGTGTCCTGCTGTTTCGAGAGCAGCCGATGAACGCACCTGAACTCGTAACGTTCGCGCGCCAATTCGGCGAGTTGCAGCCACATGTCCAGCGCGCCTACCAGCACCCTGAGGCACCAGAAGTGGTCAATATGACCAACCGAAAGCCGGACGGCAGCTTTGACGAGGCGGGTGCACGACGAGGCGCCATTGAAAATCTACGCGATGGCTGGCATTCCGATCTCTCCTATGACCCCGAGCCAGCCAAAGCCACGCTGCTACATTCTCTGGAGGTGACGTCGAAAGGCGGTAATACCTGTTTCACGAACGTAGCAATGGCGTTCGAGGCGATGCCCGATGATTTGAAGGAACGGGTCATCGGCCGCCGCGTGGAGTTCCCGTATGGCGGTCATACGCGTAATAAAAGTGCGGCAAAAGCAGCTAGCCAACTTGATGGTGAGGCAAAGGAACTAGCGTCCGCCACGCACCCGGCCATAAATGTTCATCCGGCGACCGGTGAGCCCGCGATCTACGCTAACCCATTGTTAGCTTCC
>DJKK01000070.1 GCA_002434595.1 Alphaproteobacteria bacterium UBA6544
AATCGGGTTCTTTGAAGGTAGCGGGTGCGCGCGGCTGGTCGCCGATGTCGAGTTCAATATTGTCGCGGACCTTCCTCCCTGGGCACTGGGAAACCTACGAGGCCGCTGCCTTGGACGCGGATAACACGCCGAATCGCAGAGACTGGCGGATCGCACGCGACATCTTTGTTGGCCCCACACCGGCCATCGCCCGGGAGCGCGCCCTCGCCGTGCTGGGCCGAAACTACGATGTGCACCAACTGCCCAGCCGCCAGGGCACCGTGCAGATGGACCTAATGAAAATTGATCCTGACATGAAAGACGAAGATGTTGACGTCGATTATCTGATGGAGAACGTTTGGATCGTCGGCGACCCGCAAGAATGCGCAGACAAGATTCGAGAACTGTACGATGATGTCGGAGGCTTCGGCACGCTGCTGAGTATCACGGCGGATTCGGACGATGCCAGCTGGGATCACGAAAGCCTGACGCTGCTATTTGAGCAGGTCGGTCCTTTGGTCGAGGACCTGAACTAGAATGGAGACTTCACGCCGGGTTGCGGCGTTCGTCGCGGGCATTGGCGCCAACGAGATACCAGATACCGTCCGGCATGAAGCAAAACGCTCGCTGCTCAATTTCTTTGGCACGGCCCTGGAAGGGACTCACGATTCTGCAATTGAGACAGCATTCGCCACGATGCGTGAATTCGCCGGGCCGGCGCAGGCACGTCTATTAGGACGTCGGGAGAAAACGGATGCGCTGTCTGCGGCTTTCCTGAATGCGGCTGCTGGCAATGTGCATGACTTCGACGACACCCATTTACGCACCGTCATTCATCCGACGGCGCCAGTGGCGCCTGCGCTCCTGGCGCTTGCGGAGATGCAGCGGGTCGACGGGCGTACATTTCTCGACGCGCTTGCGCTTGGGATCGAGTTCACCTGCCGAATCGGCAACGCGGTCTCACCCGAGCACTATGCACGTGGTTGGCACATCACGGCGACCTGTGGTGTTTTCGGAGCGGCGCTGGCCGTCGGCAGATGTCTTGGCCTTGATGCGGACCGATTGGTCTGGGCGATGGGTGGTGCCTTGGCGCAGGCGTCAGGCTCGGTCGAAACCCTCGGGTTCATGGCGAAGAGCATCGGTGTCGGCAATGCGGCCCGGAGTGGTCTTCTGGCGGGGCTCCTGGCAGCACGTCACTACGACGGCCCCGAAGCACCGCTCGAGGGGGTGCGCGGCTTTTTGAATGTGACTGGCGACAAACCTCGCCTCGAAGAAGTGAATGGTGATCTCGGCTCCCGGTGGGAGGCGTTGAAGAATATCCACAAGCCCTATCCTTGCGGCATTGTGATCAACGCAGTGATCGACGGTTGTCTTGAGCTTTTGGCCCGTGATGTTTCCGTTTCGGAAATCGAGACAATTGTCCTGATCGGGCACCCGTTGCTGCAGCATCGGGCAGACCGGCCAGATGTGAGTACCGGCCGGGAATCTCAGGTCAGTGCTCAGCATGCCGTTGCGGCAACGCTTATCTTCGGAGAAGCCGGTCTCGCGCAGTTCACAGACGAAGCGGTCAATGACCCGCGGGTTCTAGACTTTCGCAAGAGGGTGTCCATTTCGGTCGACGACACTGTACTGGTACCGAATGTTCGCATGGTCGTCGGTTATGCCGATGGGCGCTCGGAGCTTGTTGAGGTTGAAGACGCACGCGGCACCGATAACCGGCCTCTAACCGATGCGGAACTTGAAGTGAAATTTCGCACGCTTGCCGGCACCTACGCGTCCGACTGCACGGAAACAGAAAAGCTCATCGAAGCGATCTGGTCGCTTGACGCGCAAGACGATACGGGCGACCTGCTCACCTACGCTGTACCGCCGAGCGTATAGGTCAGGCGCAAAGCGCTATCGGTGCAGTGTCACCGCGGATCTGTGTCCGGTACATGGGTCGCCGTTGCGCCGGATCCAGATGATCGCGACGTTGCAGCGTGAAACAATTGTCCCAGATCACCACGTCGCCTGTTTTTCAGGCCCCCACCCAGTAGTAGTCGCCTGCGGATGCCTCGGCCGCCCAAAGGGAGTCCAGGAGTTCGTCGCTCACGGCGTCCGACAGGCCGACAACCCAGGCCTTTGGGCTACGGCCAAGATAGAGTGATTTCTGTCCGGTCACCGTTGCCGCACAATCATGGGAGGAATCGCACTCGGCCCGCCTTAATTCGTATAATCCTGGGTAAACCCGGCCCTTAGCTGGCCGGCCAAATTGCGCGTCGCATTGTTTTGCAGAACAGTTTCTCCAGGCGTTTGCGCCGGCCGAGGGATAGAATCCAATAGGCGAGATGAAGGTTGCAGAACAGCGTGTCGCCCCCGGTCTCTGGTGTTTTGATTCCGGAAAGCACGTTCGCTATCGGCGGGATGCTCTTGTAGGTCATGTCCTGATGCCAGACGAGTTCCGAATTAACGAGTCCGCCGACTGCAATATAGGCTTCGACAATATTGAAGTTTACCTTGATTTGGGATTGTGTTGGATGATGCGGCACATTGGCCGGTCGTGTCGGCGCGGGGTCGAGGGGACCGAAGGTCGCCGAGAATGCGATCAACCGATCTTCGTCGAGCTGCTGTCTCCGACAGTTTCTTATGTCTGCGCGATTTTTCTTCCGGTGAAGGGGCCCCATTCACCTTTCGCTGTGAATTTTGAGATGAGGGCGAAAAGCGCATTGTTTCCAATGTTATGGAGTCACTACAACGTACCTGCATCACAGGTAGCCACAAGTTCCCGGACCTTTGGAATCAGTTCCCGTCCGAACTGCACCGCATCTGGGCGTGGATCGTAGCCGCGTACCAATAAGCTGGTCGCAGCGAGCTTGCAGTACTCGAGAAGCGCTTTCGCCACCGTATCGGGCGTGCCAACGAGTGCTATTGAATTGCCGCGCGCCCCGCGATCGCTGCGGCGAGCTCAGTGTACAAGCACGTGTCATGCACTTCCGCGTCCTCGGCGGCGGCGAGCAACCGCTGAGAGCCGACATTCTCTGCCGTACATTTCTTCGGATTGGCGCCGCCGCCGGAGCTTTCGGTGATCTTGGAAAGAATTTCACGCGCACGGTCCCAGGCCTTGTCATCCGTCTCGGCCAGAATTGGGCGTGTCGAGAGGCTGAAGGTGATCGCCCGACCGCCCGCTGCCCGGCGCACGGGGTCCATGAATGCGGCGGTGTCCTTGAGTGGCTCGCCCCACAACATGAACGTATCGAGGCCCTTCTATTGCGGCGTCTGTACCGCCGCCGCCATAGATGGGGATATGCGGTCTTTGCGCTCATTTTACATCCGAATAGGCGCATTCGAATTTGTAGAACTCGCCCTCGTGGTCAAAGGGTGTACTCGCCGTCCAGATTCGTCGAAGGATTTCCACGTATTCCGCGCTTTGGCGGTAGCGGTCACCATGATCGACATAATCGCAGTCCATCGCCTGTTCCGCTTCGCGACCGCCGGAGATGATGTGTACGGCGAGC
>DJKK01000259.1 GCA_002434595.1 Alphaproteobacteria bacterium UBA6544
GGCCGCGCTGGTCTTCTGGGCACCCGCCACTTCGATGGATATCTCGATCGAACCGGTTTCGATGATATACGCGTTATCGCCTTCCTCTCCCTCGCGGAAGAGCGTATCGCCCGACTTCAAGCTACGAGCGTAAATCTGCTCCGGCATTCTCCGATCCTTTCGAAACGCATTATAGGGAGATTATGCCAACCGGAACCGCATTTTTATTTGTGCGCGATCACAACGTTTGTGATTAAGCGACCCACTCACTCACAGGCGCCCGTGCCTCCTGCAGGGGCTGAGTTATGATATCGACCAATGTCGGCTTGTCCGATTGAAGCGCAGCCTGCAACGCCGGCGCCAACTGGTCCGGTTCCGCCACGGTCCAGGATTTGATCCCATAAGCCTCAGCGACCGCCGCATGGTCGGTACGGGTAAAATCGACGGAGTAATAGCGCCCGTCGTAACCGCTGCGCTGCCCCGCCTTGATCCAACCGAACACGCTATTAGAAAACACGATCATCGTCACGGGAACGCCCAATCGGCGAATTGTTTCCAACTCTCCGACGGCCATGCCGAAACTACCGTCTCCCATCACCGCGACGCATTTTGATCCCGAACGACCGTAGTAAGCGCCAACGGCAGCTGGAAGCGCGAACCCGAGCGCCCCGTGGGCGCGGTTGCTGATGAACGTGCGCCCCGTGTCGCGGATCTCATAGTAGGCGGAAAAGTACGGGCACGGAGTCCCAGGATCTGCCACGATGACCGCGTCCTGCAGCAGCTGCCGCTGTAACTCATCGATCACCCGTTCGGGGCGAATTGGAACGGCGGTCGATTTCGCCAGTTCGCGAAACTCCGCATATTTCTCTTTTCGTGCGTGTCCCACCAGTTCCCGGGCCCCGTCCGCGTCCCGTTTGGAGACAACGGCCTCAAGCGCCGTCAGGCACAACCTGGCATCGCCAACGAGCGCCGCGTCCGGGCGATAAGACGCGCCCATCACGGCCGGATCGACATCGATATGGATGATCTTGGCGGCACCAGGCGCTGGGTGGCGCCAACGCTCCGTTGTAACAGAGCCCGCGCGGCACCCCACAAAGATGACCAAATCTGCGGCGTCGACGACCTTTCGGGTGGCCGGCGTACCGCCGTTGCTGCCCACGACGCCAAGCGACAACAGGTGATCGTCGGCAATGCTGCCTTGGCCGCTGATCGTTGTGGCAATGGGCGCGTCAATCTTCTTCGCCAACACCTCGAGTTCTTGTTCGGCGCCGGAAATCACGACGCCGCCACCGCAAACGAACAAAGGTTGCCTCGCCTTGGAAATAAGCTCGGCCGCAGTCTCCACCGCGACCGGGTCGGGACCGGTCCGGCGCGCGGGGTAGCGACCGAACTCCTCCTCCGCCCAAATATCGGCTTCGTCGACCGGTTGCTGCTGCACGTCGAATGGCAAGCCTATATGTGCGGCGCCGGGTCGGCCCGTCGTCATCTCCTTGAACGCGCGACGTAGGATGCGGGGAAGTTCCGCGGCATTGTCGATCACCTGCGTGAATTTCGTCAGCGGCCCGAACATCGCCTCCTGATTAAGTTCCGTCAGAGTATACCGGCCCCGGCTCGAAACTGAGATATCGCTGGTAATCGCAAGGAGCGGAATCGACGATTCACTCGCCTCAACGACACCGGGCGCAATATAGGTCGCGCCCCCGCCGGAAGGCCCCTCGCAGACGCCGACGCGACCGGTCACACGTGCATAGGCGTCGGCCATATAGGCCGCGTGCCGTTCATCGCGGGTAAGCACATGTGTCAGGTCGCCGGCGGAACGATAGAGCGCATCGTAAAAAGGCAGGCTGGTATCCCCGCAAAGCCCGAAGATAACATTCACGCCGTGCAGCTTCAGCATTCGCACCAATGCCTCACCGCCGGTAATCTGGTTCGTTGTCATCTTTGCCTCCCTCGCCGTTTGCCTTCGCACGTCCGGTGATGCCACCGATGGCGCAAATTCGCAAACCCCGTCATTGTCAAGCAAGATGCAGTCGTCAGCGTCGATGGCTCCGTCATATTAGAAGGATAATCAAGGGCATATTTTACTCTGTACCAATCTCGGTTGCCCTGTGTGTTCAGGCAGTTTAAATCTAAGGTCATGGAGTATCGGCGTGGTCAAGGAATACCGCTTCAACCCATGCTATGGGGCATGCGGAAGCGATGCCCTAGTTGCGGTCAGTCTCATATTTTCCATACGTATCTCAAACAGGCTGACTCTTGCGACATATGCGACGCGCAGTTTGGCGAAATTCGGACAGACGATATCGCGCCGTATTTCACCATCCTGATTGTTGGTCACATTATCGCCCCTTTATTGTTTTACGTCGAGACAACGTACGCGCCACCCGTCTGGATACACTCAGCTATCTGGCCGGTGCTAACCGTAATACTATCACTTTGGTTTTTGCCACGCGTCAAAGGGACAGCCATAGCGATTATGTGGCATCTCGGATTGCGTGGCGACGAAAAGCATTAGATTTCAGAATACTAAGTGCCATTTCTGGGCTGTGCTCTTCGCATTACAAGTCCGAACTAAGGCTTCCACCTTTATGGCCTGATCAATGATTATCGAAGTTGCCGCCGATTTAGCATACAATACACCGAAGGATACGGTCGGCACCGCTAAATCCCTACGGCAACAATAATCGGCCTGGACGTTCCACTACCCTCTGTTTCCTAACAAGGACTAAGCCCGAAAATACTAGTATTTTCATCAGGGCCCTGGGCTCTTCCGCGGTACACGTTGCGACGTATAAACCCTATATGAACGCTTTTACGCCAATAACGGTAAAACCCTTATGAACCTGGGTTTCGTTCATTTTTGTGCCTTGGTAATTCCTAAGCAATCGAGTCCGATAATTATTAATGCGCCAGGTGGCAGCGCTCTCCCCCAATATAGCGGGTACCTAATCCGTCTGGCCACAAAAGATGGGTAGAATCGCATGATATGGGCAATTTTTAATGTTGTGGAAGTTAATAAATAAATTTATCTGAGCCATAGCAATTCTAATTTTTGCGAACAAATAAACGTCCTATCAAGTGTCCTAAATAATAGCATATTGTATAGACAATCCAAAATGGTGAAAACATGACAGGTAAAGTATCATATGTTGAGTGGAGTGGTGATAATGATCCAAATGCATTAGCTGTTCTAAGAGAATCTGGAGGCGTTATCGTAAGCCCGACGAAGGTCGGATACATAATAATGACCACCGATGCCAAAGGGTTAGATCGAAAATTTGATATTAAAGATCGACCTCGTAATAAGCCGGGGGTCGTCCTCTGTAGTTCAATGGAACAGTTGCAGACTATAGCAACGTTAAACGACGAAATACTAAATTTTTACCAGGAACACTGGGATAGAGACATCCTTCTTGGCTGTATCTTGCCTTGGTCTGAAAATGGTAAAAAGTATATCCCCGATGATGGGTCGAACGAATATATGATGGATTCTCGAGGAACTAGCTGCTTTGTCATACGCTTCGGGACACCATCAGAAAAATTAGCCAGCGCCTTATGGCAGGACGAAAATAGGCTTTCATTTGCTAGCTCCGCTAACCCATCAGGACAGGGAAATCGGGGCGTAATTTCCGGTATTGGAACAAAAATAGAATCTGGCGTCGACCTTATTTTAGGCGCAGACCCTTACGTCTCATCAATGCAACCGGACACAACCGAAAAAACTCGTTATGAGCAAGGCGTTATGATCTCAATGGTAGATGTGGATGGTAATTTAATACCCGAGCAGAAAGGAGAACGAGGCATCCTTCCAGCCCCAATTTTAATTCGCAAGGGCTTGAATGTTGATAAAATAATTAATCTACTTTCTGACCATTTTGATACTTGGGATTACAGGCAAGGTGCGTACTATTGATTTTACACATCACATTAGTTCGGACACTATGATCCCCAATTCGGTATATGAGTTGCGGTTCGCACATCATCTGACTCAACTCCATGAACGCGCCCCAAGATATGTGCTAAATCGGCTCCGATTATCAGTCCCAGTATAGAACTGCTTTTCCTTCGTCCCGGACGACTAAGCTATAGCTGTGTCGGATATTGTGAACGGTGGATTTTTTAAAGCTGGCTCTCAGGCGTCGCCATAAAGCCAATCGTATTCTGCCTTGTGCTTCGCTTCAAAGGCATCGAACTGCGTGTCGTATTCCCGCGTGACGCCGTAATCGTCAAGACCGTTTAGCATGCGATACTTATCGAAGGGATCGATTTCGAACTTGTAACGTGCGCCGTCTGGACCGGTAACGGATTGGGATTCCAGATCGAAAGCGACTTCTGCACCCGGATCGTCATGCAACTGCCGGCGCAATCCATCGCAATCGTCTCGCGCCAGACGCACCGGCAGAACGCCCCATTTTAAGCAATTGTTGTAGTGAATGTCGCCGAAGCTTGGCGCAATGACGGCGCGGACACCGTTCGCGTTAAGCGCATAGACGGCGCCCTCGCGTGACGACCCGCAGCCCCAATTGATATCGGCCACTACCACCTTGCCGTCTCTATAGGGCGCCTTGTTAAAAATGAACTCAGGGTCCTTCCTGAGGTCGTGCCACAAAAAACTCGCCATCTCAGGATCGCGGCGGTCCTTTCGCAGGAAGCGCGCAGGAATAATCTGGTCTGTGTCGCAATTGATGATGTCGATTGGAATACCAATCCCTTTAAAGGTTGTGAACGCTTCCATTTTTCTAATCCTCCATCAATTTGCGGACATCGGTAAACGTGCCACTGATCGCCGCGGCCGCCGCCATTGATGGGCTCACGAGATGCGTTCTGCTCCCTTGGCCCTGACGGCCCCGGAAATTCCGGTTGCTAGTCGACGCCGAGCGTTCTCCCGGCTCCAGCAGATCACCGTTCATTCCGACGCACATGGAGCAGCCGGGAAGCCGCCACTCCATCCCAGCATCGGTAAAGATCTTATCGAGTCCTTCAGCTTCCGCCTGCTTCTTGACCAAACCCGAACCGGGCGAAATCAGTGTCGAGACGACGGCGCGACGGCCTTTTGCCACGGCGGCGGCCGAGCGGAGGTCTTCTATCCGCGCGTTCGTACAGGAGCCGATGAACACTTTGTCCACTTTGATTTCGGAAATCGGGGTCCCCGGCTTCAGATCCATGTAATCGAGCGTTGATTCCATCTCGGACCGCTTCTCTACATCGAATTCCGATGCCGGATCTGGGATCGTATCCGTCACTGGGGCCGCCCATTGCGGAGAGTTGCCCCATGTGACCATCGGTGCAATCGCATCACCGTCGACCGCATGTTCGGTATCGAAAACCGCTTCTTCATCTGTGGGAAGAGACCGCCAGAACGACACGGCTTTCTCCCAAGCAACACCTTTCGGGGCATAGGGACGTCCCTCGACATAGTCGAGCGTTACATCATCGGGGGCCACCATGCCAATCCGAGAACCGGCTTCTATCGTCATATTGCAGAGCGTGAGCCGGCCTTCCATCGACAATCCGCGAATGGCAGAGCCAGCATATTCGATAGCATAGCCCGTGCCGCCAGCGGCGCTGATCTGACGGATGATTGCAATGATCACGTCCTTGCCGGAGACCCCGAAGCCAAGCTTGCCGTCGACCGTAATCCGCATCGTCTTCGGCCGCCGTTGCCAAATGGCCTGTGTGGCCATGACATGCGCGACTTCCGAAGCGCCGATGCCGAATGAGATGCAGCCGAGCGCACCATGCGTTGAGGTATGACTATCGCCGCAGCACAGCGTAATGCCGGGCACGGTAATACCCTGCTCCGGCCCCACGACATGGGCTATACCTTGGCGATCGTCGCCCCAAGGAAAAAGGGTCACACCAAAGTCTGCGCAATTCTTATCGATCGCGGTCGAAATCTCATGCGCACGCGCATCCGGAACATCCCGAAGATCCGCCGATCGCGTTGGCGTGTAGTGATCCGGTGTGGCGAAGGTCTGTGACGGCCTGCGGACGTCCCGACCATGCTCACGTAATTGTCCAAAAGCGTTAAACGACCCGTCGTGGCAAAGATGGCGGTCGATATAAACCAGCGACTGTCCGCCCTCGCGCTCGGCGATCACATGCCTGTCCCAAATATTCTCAAATAGTGTCTTGCTCTCCATGGTGCGGCTCCCTCTCCGATGATGCCGTGCTCATGTGCAGAATCTAGCTTTGTACCTAGGGATAGCAATCCAAACCACGCCCAAGACAAAGCCTCTACATGGAAAATTGTAGACAGCGTGACAACCATGACGCCGATTCCACAAAATCTCATCACAACGCTGCTGATATGGTCTCGGCGACAGCTGGGAATTCGTTATACTCCCGCATTTGAACAACAGGTATGACCCAATATTCGATTAACGCCGTAAGCATTAAGCGCCGGTGAAAATCCGAAGAAACCGACTTTGCCGATCTGGCGGCGAACTCACTGTCACGGCGCGATGTTCTCCGCACCGGTGCGACCTCCTCGACGTTACAGCTTTCGTCATGACGGCCCTGAATTCACTCAAAGCATCTAGGGCCGGCCGGTGACCGGCGAGATCAAAAATTCCTTGTCGGTCCCAAGAAATGCGAGGTCACCAGCCTTGCCTAGAACCCCGACCGTCAGACGCTTTTCGTCGGCATTTAGCACCCGGGAGAAAAGGGAAACAGTAACTTCCCAGGCGGTGGTGACGCGATCCCACGATCATCGATCGTCGCGATTTCTCGCAACGACAGTGGTCTCATTGGCTAAGCGAAGTGACGCGCTAGCGTGCGGGCCAGACCGGATCACTATGACCAAGCGGAACCGATGGACGAGCCCAGCGGGCGGGCGTCTCGGAGAACTCGAGGACCGGAGCGAGATGGGTCAGTTGCCCCATTGGGGTATCTGTAACGGTCGTCCATTTTTCGACTTCCGACGGCTTAAATTCGGATTCCACGCCGGCAAGTACCTCGGGTGCCAATTCTCCCTGCTGCTGCAGCCAATGGCCGATCTGCGCTAGGGAAAGCCGAACCAGCCAGGAACCGCCTTCCGTCGCACGCCGGCGTAATGCGACCATCGCACCGAACGCCATCAGATAACCCGTCAGATAATCAATGGCTGAGACGGGATAGAACTGCGGTCCGGGCGCTGCGCCTGGGAATAGTTCTCCCTGACGCGCCACGATCCCACTGACTGCCTGTACGGCGGTATCAAAGCCTCGGCGTGCCGTCCAGGGCCCTTCGTGTCCAAACGCCGAGAGAGATACACAGACTATCCCGGGGCGCTGCTTCGCCAGTTCGTCAGGTGACAATCCACGATCCGCGAGAGTGCCGGGACGATAACCTTGGGAAAAGACGTCACAGTCCTTAATCAGATCGAAAAAAGTGTCCCGTTGATCTGTCTCGCGAAGGTCGATATGAGCAGAAAGCTTGCCGATGCCTGTATCGTATTCCTGATAGGCGATATACGGAATATGCGGGGCACTGATTTTCATGACGTCCGCGCCCTGCTCAGCCAAGGTACGCGCGCAGGTCGGACCGGCAAGGACGCGGGTCAGGTCCAGCACCCTCACACCAGAAAGCGGGCGGTCGCCCTCGGGCAAAGCTTCGGGAGGACTGTCGCCGATCCGGGTAATTTCCATCAACGGCAGGGATGCGACAGCACGGCCCTGGGGATGTTTAGCCCATTCCGCTGCACTGCGGACCATCCCTCCAGCGCCGCCCGCTGCGATTATCGCCTCTTCAAGATCGAGGCCCTTCCATTTGGCGACGGCCTTCGTTACCGCCGCTTTCTCCTCAGGCACATCGAGAACCTTCATTGCCGCCGCACGATGGTGAGGGAAATTGCAGTGAAGGTAACTCCACCGACCGTCGGCCGTGGGATACATACCCATAACCTCATTCTGCTCCGTATTCACTTTCGCGCCATCTAGCCGCAGGTATTTGGTGCTGCGAAGAGCGGCGGTGGCGCGACGCGTGTCGATGCTGAAGATTTGACGGCGACCGGTACGCAGTTCCCACAGATCGGAAACTGCGAGCCCGACGGCTGCCAACGTCGCGATCCCAGTCTCCGTGATTTTGAACGAGGTCGGCAAATGCGGATCGAAATCTCCGCTGAACGAGACGTCCTGCAAGCGGTCTTCCGGCAATCCTGCGAAGGGCAGGATCGATTTCAACGCCGCATTCTCCATCGCACGTTTCCTCCTAGTCGTTACGAGCCGGCGTGATTAACCGCCAGGTATCCATTTGTAGACGCGGGCGCAGGCGCCACCCATAAGCGTCGCGCGTTCGCTTTCCGTAATTCGGTCGGTAAGCCGAAACGGTTCGACCGATTGTTCGTAATTTACGACCGCGAAAGCTCGCGTCCAATCCGTCCCCCACAAACAGCGGTCTATACTCCACGCATCGAAAATCCGGGCAATCGGGTCCCAGATATCGGGAAACGGGTAAGGTTCTCGCGAAAGCGTGCATGCGCCACTCACCTTGATCACGACGTTCGATCGCTGGGCGAGGTCGAGCACTTTCGGAAGCTCCACCCAAGGTTCCTGGGGCGCCGGCGGCGTACGCGGCTGAAGGATACCAAGATGATCAAGCACGAACCGGGTTTTCGGGTGCCGGTCGATCAGTTCGATCCCTCTGTCGATATCGCCCCAACAGAGAAGATTGACCGGGAAATCATGCCGCGCCGCTTCCCGCAAGATCAGGTCATAACCCGGATCGTCGATGGGCCGTTCCGGTGCGTGGCTGAGCATAATCCGCAGCCCGACCGTGCCGGGTGTCGCCTTCCAGTTGGCGATAACGTCAGCGACCGCCGGGTCATCGGGATCGACCGGCTTGACGAGGCCGAACTTCCCGGGATACGCCTTGTGAACTTCGATCGCGTAGCTCGAATCATAACGATACATGGAAAACGAATTAACGAAGATCGCACCATCTACGCCAACCGCATCCATGGCCGCCACCATCTCATCGCCGTCAACATGGTCGGGCCAGTTTGGGATCATCGCCCAGGGACGCTCCGGCGTATTGGCGGCATAGACGTGTACTTGCGAGTCAATGATCGGCATCGCGGGTTTCCCTCGGTTCAAGTTAATGTCTCGCCGACGAGACGATCATATCTTCACTTCAGTTCTTCGCGGACGATTGCCGCAGCATCGACCATCGATTTGATTTTCCCGAGCGCCGCGTCGCGCGACAGGTATTTCAGTCCGCAATCCGGAGCGACGATGATCCGCTCCGCGGCGCAATACGGGAGTGCTCGTCGTATCCGCGCAGCAACGGTCTCGGCGGTCTCCACCTCGTTTGTCGAAAGATCGAGCACACCGAGAATAATCTTCTTCTCCGGCAATTCCTCCAAAACGACACAATCGAGTTCCGACTGCGCCGTCTCGATGGAGATGCTGTGCGCGCTGCATTGCGCCAGTTCCGGCAGAAACGAATATCCCTCGGGACGCTCGTGAATAATGGCCGCGTAGCCGAAGCAGATATGCACCGCCGTCTCACCCGCAACCCCGTCGAGCG
>DJKK01000022.1 GCA_002434595.1 Alphaproteobacteria bacterium UBA6544
CCTCGCCCTTGCCAACCATGGAGATTTCCGGAATGGCATAAATACCGTAAGGGAAGAGGTCGGGAATGCTCTCTACCGCAACACCGAAAGCATGACAGGCAGAGAGCCGCCCCTGCTCGGCCGAAGTTGACGCAAGGCTCGGGAAGCCGATGACATCGCCCACCGCGTAAATATTCTCTACCGCGGTTTGGAAATTCTCGTTGACGGTGACGCGGCCCCGCTTGTCGGCCTCAAGGCCAGCCGACTCCAGATTAAGGCCATCGGTGGCACCCTGACGGCCGATACTGTAAAGCGCCTTATCCGCGAATATCTGCTTACCACTCTTCAACTTGATGCGGACGTGCTCGCCCCGTTCGTCGTCGACTGTCTCTAAACCGGTAACCTCTTCCGCAAGGCGTAGTGTCACCCGGTTGCGTCGCATGCTGTAAACCAGTGAATCGATGATTTCCGCGTCGACGAAATCAAGCAGTTGAGGCCGTGCATCCACCAGGGTTACGCGAACACCCAAAATCGCAAAAATCGTCGCGAACTCGACGCCGATCACCCCGCCACCAATAATTGCCATGGTGCGCGGCAGACCCTCAAGTTCCAGCATGTCATCGCTGGTGAAGATGCGCTGGCCATCAAACGGAATATGCTGGTCACGTGCTGCATTGGTTCCTACAGCCAGCACAATCTTATCCGCGGTAACTTCCTTATGTTGGCTTGCACCCGGCACCTCGAGGCGGATTGTATGATCGTCCACGAAGCTGGCACGGGCCGTATGCAGATCGATCCCGTTCCGCAGCAGTTGGTGACGGATAACATCCATTTCCGTCCGGATCACATAGTCCGTCCGGTGGAGAAGATCGCCCATAGTGATCTTATCTTTTACCGAATACGACGCACCATACACGTTTCGTTCACGATAGCCGGACAGATAGAGCGCGGCTTCGCGGAGCGTCTTACTCGGAATAGTTCCCTTCGCGATACAAACGCCGCCGACAACGGTACCCGCTTCCACGACACCTACACGCTTGCCCAGTTTAGCTGCCTGAACCGCTGCCCGCTGTCCACCTGGACCGGTTCCAATCACAAAAAGGTCGTAATCGTACATCGCCCACCACTTCTCATGATTACTGCCGTTACCCCCGGCGCGCGAAAAACCACGCTCTCGATATGCTTGATATTAAATGAAATCTTTAGGTTCGTACAACTTAGTCTGAAGCCAGTGCCAAACTGCGACTCGAAACGCCGGCATCTTGCCCCACCCTTTTTACCAAACGTTACGGCGTACCTTTTATACAGGAGGGTCTTATGGGACCGGAAACGCTGACGACCTTGGCACTTGCCGAAGAGCTGGCCAAGCTGGAATTCAATCAGCTATCAAATGATGATATTGAGCAAGTACAAAGGCTTATATTAGATTATTCGGCGGTCACGCTGTGCGGGTCCGTCCAGCCTTGGGGACGAATCCTGACAGCATGGGGCCGACAAAATGGAAGCGGCGCCTCATCTTTGATTGGCAGCGGCACCCGCGTCTCGGCAGCAACGGCAGGGCTCGTCAACGGAACCTCGGCACATGGTTACGAACTTGACGACACGCATGATGCATCGATGAGCCATCCGGGTACGGTTGTGATCTCGGCCGCACTCGCGGTAGGTAACGAGGTCGGCGCATCAGGGCCGGAGCTCATGACTGCCATAGTCGCCGGATATGAAGCGATGACGCGCGTGGGTATGGCCGCCAACCCGGTCAAGGTAATTGAGTTCGGCCGCCACCCGACCTGCCTGTTTGGCCCTTTCGGCGCGGCGGCGGCGGCCGGTCAACTTTTGGATCTGGATGGCGCTGGAATCGCAAAGGCGTGGGGCATTGCCCTGTCAATGGCGAGCGGGGCAAACCAGTTCGCCTTTGAACCGAAGGGTACCATGGTGAAGCGTATGCATGGCGGTATACCGGCACAGAACGGCGTTACCGCGGCACAGTTGGCGCGGCTCGGTCTTGAGGGTCCGGTACAAGGTATCGAAGGCGAATTCGGGTTCCTCCATCTTTTCGGCATCGAACCGCAGCCGGAGCGCCTGCGGAAAAGCGACAACGAGACATTTGAAATCCACAACATCTCCATCAAGCCATATTCGTGTTGCCGCAAGTTTCACTCCCTGATCGATGCTCTTGGCGAGGCAACAGACAGTTTTGCACTCGATGCATCGATGATCGACCGAATCACTGTTCATTCACCCGAGACAGCCATTGGTTCGCATCAAATGAAGCGACCGGACTCCGTAATGGCCGCCCAATACAGCATGCCTTACATTGTCGGGGCGACCCTGGCTTATGGGCCGACACGTTTCGACGCCTACGGTGAGGCACATCATGACGACGCCCGCATTTTGGACATCGTCGATCGGGTAGAGGCACAGCATGACGATGGCTTCGACCCGATGGTGCCGGCAAAGATGCCGAACCGGGTCGATTTGCATCTTCGCGACGGAAAAACCCTTAGCGCCGAAGTCCTCGACAGCCGCGGAACACCGGTACATCCATTATCGACCGACGGTGTGTTGGAGAAAGCGCGCGCACTCTGTGAGACCATCGATCCGGGAATCGACCTCGACAGCATTGTCGGCGTTGTCGAACGGTTCGAAACGTGTGACGACGTCAGCGACCTCACCGAACTGCTGGTAGTGCCGAGTTTCGAAGATGGAATGCAAACGTTGGCCGCTGCTGGCGACGGGGCACGGGCATCGGCCGAATAGAGTTAGTCCACTACCGCACGCTCGGGAAACCGAATACGGAATTCGGTAGCGCGTTATTTCAGTCAAGAGTACACACATCGTTCTGTACCCTGGATTAGACGTAAATTTTGTAAGTGCTGGCTCGGTTTAGAAGAACCGCCAGAAAGTAACCCTTAGAACCCGACCGTGGGGCGAATTGGGTCAGATAACCTGAACGGCCCAGTTGCCGACCGCTAAACCGACGGCGAACACCGCGCCGGCTACCGCCAACCCCGAGGTCAGCCGCATTACGGAACCCGCCTTCTCCACAGGCTGCTCGAGAGTATCGCTCGAGAGATACGGATCTCCCAGATCCTGCACGAAGGCGCCATTGCGCACCGTCCCGTTGTGATCGATCCGGACCAATTCCCGACCAACACCCGGCATGACACCGTTCAGCATGATACGGACGTGTTTGAACGCGCCACTAATCACAACACTACCGGCGCCGCGTATCGCCGTTTCGCGTTCATCGAACGACATCACAAGATGCCAATCACCCTCGAAGAATCCCTCGACGGCAAATCGCTCGGTCCGGTTGGTATTTTCGCTCATCGCACGCACCACAAATGGTCGACACCAAATAAAGCTGCCTACCTTAATGCATCGTGCTTCCAGTCATTCCGGCCATCGGTTGTTCCAAGACCGGTGAGGCGTAACACCCCTTTTTATTGGCTGTATTATTCAATACATCAACCAAGTATTCAAGTATTTAATTGAAATATTACTTCTTACTTAAATAGTCATCTACGTTATTATTGATTTAACCGAACAAACCCTAACGCCATCCACCCCCACCGTTCACGTAGACCGAATCAGCGGTCATGTATTCGCAGGCATCCGAGCACATAAACAGAACCAGCTCGCCGATCTCCTCCGGCTCAGCGAAACGTTTCATCGGAACGTCGTTTTTAAACCGTTCCATCAGCTCCGGCGACGTATTGGCAGCTTCCTGAAAAGCGGTGCGCACGGGACCCGGTGAAATCGACAAACACCGGATGCCACGATCGGCAAATTCCCGCGCCACGCCAAGAGTCATGCTCACCACGGCGCCTTTAGCCGAAGCATAATGAATCGAAGAGCCGGGTGCGCCACGCTTGTGAGACATGCTGGCGACATTGACGATTACGCCACCCCCCTGCTCCAGCATATGCGGAAGGACCGCCTGCATGCTGTAGTAAATCGACTTAGCGTTGACTTCGAACGTCTTGTCCCAGAGATCCTCATCGATCTCCAGGAAGCTGGCGCGCCTGCCCGCTGCGCCGGCGCAATTGAATTCGAAGTTAACGCGCCCGAATGCTTCGATCGCACGCTGGACAGTTTCATCAACTTGTTCGCGCTTCGTCACATCGCAGACGAGGCCAAGCGCTTTGCCACCCTTTTGGATAATCTGATTCGCGGTGCGTTCCGCCGCGTTCCTGTCAATATCGCCACAGACCACGTTGGCTCCCTCGCGCGCGAAGATCTGCGCAGTCGCCCGGCCAATACCGCTCCCTGCCCCGCTAATGACGATGGTCTTACCGACGAAGTACTCAGGCGTTTTCGCCATGGTTCTCTCCTGATGATGCGGTTTTGGATTGAGATTTACATCGGCCCATAACACGCCGGTTCAAGCGAGACTTGGCGCACCCAAGCCGGGCGATACATTCAAATCAACGAAACGAATCAGCGGAGCGCGAGAATATGCCGAAACTGAAGACCGAAATTTGCGAACGCCTTGGGATCGAGTATCCCGTCTTCCAGGCCGGGATGGGATTTGTAGCCCGTGGCACGCTAGCGGGCGCTGTCTCGGAAGCGGGTGGCCTCGGTGTCATTGGAGCGGGCTCGAACATGACGCGCGATGAATTGAAAGCCGAGATAGACGCAGTTCGTGCCGTCACCAGCAAGCCCTTTGGCGTGGACATCCTATTTGCGACGGTGCGAGCGGAAGGCGATGTCGCGGCCAAATACACAGAAGCTGTCCAGCAAATGGTCGACGTCGTAATTGAGGAGAAAGTACCGGTCCTAATTTCGGGCCTCGGCAGTCCGAAAGACGCCGTGCCGGCTGCGCACGCCGCCAATATGTATGTGATGTCGGTCTGCGGTGCGGTTAGGCATGCCGAAAAAGCGGTGGCTGACGGGGTCGACGCAGTGATCGCCTCCGGTGTCGATGGAGGCGGCCATGTCGGGCGGATCGGAACAGCTATTCTTATCCCGGCCGTCGTGGACGCGGTCGATGTTCCGGTCCTCGCAGGCGGTGGCCTTGCGGACGGACGGGGGCTCGCGGCGGCTCTCGCCTTCGGTGCGCAAGGGGTTTGGATGGGCACGCGCTTCATCGCCACACGCGAATCTCGGAGCCACGACAACTACAAGACCAAATTGGTTGAGACAGATTCAGCGGGGACGGTGATCACCCGGGCCCACAGTGGCAAGCCCTGCCGTCTGATAGACAACAACTACACGCGGGAATGGGCCAACAAGGAAGAGGATATACTCCCCTACCCAATCCAGGTCCGTCAATTCGGAGAACCGGCATCCGATCGTGGACGGATTCAGGGTGACGTGGAGAACGGCGTCTTACCCGCAGGTCAGAGCGTTGGATTGATCCATGAAGTGAAAACCGCCGGCGACGTAGTCCGTGATGTTGTTGCCGAAGCGGAAGCCGCCCTGATGCGCATCACGCTGTAAAGCTCGTAACTAGAGCAGTGACACGACACGTCCGAGCGCTGTCAGGTAGTGGTGACGAACTTCTATTCGATCAAGTTTAGGTCAACCAGTTCCTGCAGATATTCCGCCCGGTCGATGCTATCCTTGTCGTCTAAAATCGCCACGACGAACACTCCCAAACCTCAAAATGTCGCGACTTAGCCCCTTCCCAACACAACACCAACTCATCATTAAAGCAGAAATCGCTTAAAGATTCTTTAACGCGGAATACGTTTCTTATCGAGCACTTAGTACGCGATAGCCGTTCCGGAACCACCGTCAACGGCGATTGCTTGACCTGTCACGATATTCGCCATCGGCGAACAGAAAAATAGAATGGCATGGGCGATATCGTCAGGATCGATAAGGCGACCCATTGGGATTTCCGCCACAGTTTCCGCCGCGATCTCCTCAAAAGTCACACCGGCATCGCGTGCGCGGCGCTTGAAATTTCCGCGCATTCTGTCAGTCACAGTCATGCCGGGATGGACGCAGTTCACCGTGATGTTGTCCGGCCCGAGATGATTGGCGAGTGACTTGGTGAAATTTGTAGCGCCGGCGTTAACCACGCCATTAGTGGGACGCACCGCCGCCACGATACGCGCGGTCATGCCGGTGACGTTAACGATACGCCCGCCGCCGACCGCCTTCATATACGGGATCACTTCGCGCGCGCAGCGAATATATGACATTAGCTTCACGTCGATATGCTGCTGCCAGTTCTCATCTGACTGCTCATCGAATGGCGCGCTCACGGAATAGACAGCGTTGTTCACCAGGATGTCGATACGGCCGGCAGCCCCAATGGCCTCCGCGACGAAGCGCTTGATGTTGTCGTATTCGCGCACGTCGGCAACGATCGGCCACGCCTGCCGCCCGAACTTGCGAATTTCCTCCGCCGTAGCGTCCAGCGTCTCTTGCGTGCGCCCACAGAGCGCAACATCGGCGCCATTCCGGGCCAACATTAGCGATACATTTTTGCCGATCCCGCGTCCGCCTCCGGTAACGAGCGCCACCTTGCCGTTCAGATTAAATTGCATCGAAAAGCCCTCTTCCAATCTCAAGCCACCACGCAGGCCGGAAGCCCCACGCCGCGGTGACCTCCTAAGCAGTCGCGTACAGTTCGGACAGCGACTCTTCGACCGCGTTCAGCGTATGTGCGATGTCGTCCTCGGTATGGGCGAGCGAAATATAGTACTTGTTGCCACCCTTGATAACGCCGCGGGCACAAATTCCTTGATTGAACTTCGCTTGGGCCGCGGCATCAACGCGGGTCAGCGTGCGATAATCGCGCACATTGTCTTCCGTGAAAAAGACGTCGAAGAGCGGCGGTTCGCCCACGACCTGCGCCTTGGTACCGGTTTTCTGCAGCAATTCCGTAATGCCCTCCATGAGCTTCCGGCCGGTAGCGTGTAGGCGATCATAAGCACCCGGTTCGCGCAGGACCCGAAGTGTTGCGCGGCCCGCGGCCGCCGCGACCGGGTTGCCTGACAGGGTGCCGATCTGCTGCAAGTACGAATCCTCGCTGACCTTCGATGCGTCGAAATGGGCCATGATCTCATCCGACCCCCCGACACAGGCCAGCGGGTAACCACCACCGACTACCTTTCCGAGGCTGCACATGTCGGGAACGACACCGTAGTACTCCTGCGCGCCGCCATAAGCGAAACGGAACCCCGTCACCACCTCGTCGAAAATCAATACTACGCCAGTCTCCTTGGTCACTTCGCGCAAAGTTTCAAGGAAACCTGGCGCTGGCGGGATAAGCCGTTGGAACGCTTCGACGATTACGGCCGCCAATTCGTCCTTGTGCTCGCGAATGAGCGCCACGGCGGCATCAGCATCGTTGAAAGGAGCGATCAGTACTTCTTGCTGGATATGTTGCGGTATACCAGCCGAATCCGGCACCGCCTGCGGGAAGTTACCGCCAGTCTTCGGCGCCATGCTCATCAGCGCATAATCATTCATGCCATGGAAGCCACCCTCAAACTTGAGGATCTTGTCCTTCTTGCGGAAGGCCCGGGCCGCCCGCATTGCATAGAACGTGGCCTCGGAACCACTCGAGACGAACCGCACCTTTTCGGCACAGGCGACGGCATCGACGACATCCTTTGCGAGTAGAATTCCGTGCTCATTGTTGGAAAAGAACGTCGACCCCTTCGGCATCTGCTCCTCGACCGCGGCCAAGACATCCGGATGGCAGTGACCGATAAGCATCGGCCCGGAGCCGAGCAAATAGTCGACGTACTCGTTGCCACTGACATCCCATACGCGACCGCCTTCACCACGTCGGATGACCGTCCCGGAACCTTCATTGCCAAAACTGCCCGCCGGCAGGACCTGCGCCGCCGTCTCGCGAAGTTTGCGTTCTTCCTCGCTCAAGGTTTGAGCCGCCATGATCTTTCTCCCAAATTCCGTTATGAGAGAGTGTAATATCTAAATTCGAAAGGGCGAATGAAAATTGCCGCTGGTCTTGCCGTCAACGTACAGGAAAAGATTTTACTCTCGAGGCAAATTCGACACAGGGATGATGCCATGATTGACAAGTTCACCACCGTCTATGCAGGCCACATCGACATGCCGGATCGCGGCAAGGAAGCAACTCCTGCCAACGAGCGGCGCTTCTCTGCCGAGGAATTGCGTGGCGTCTTCGGCAAACTGGAGCGCGTGACCCAGATAATGGACCGTCTTGGCTGGCATTCGATTTGGATGGCGGAGCACCATTTTCAACACGAGGGTTACGAAGTCATTCCGAACAGCCTGATGGCGGCAGTACACCTCTGCCACATCACCGAGGAGATCAAAATCGGCTGCGGATTCAACATTTCGCCGATGTGGCACCCCCTTCGCCTCGCGGAAGATTACGCCCAAGCTGACATAATGACCAAGGGCCGAACGATCTTCGGCGTGGGGCGCGGCTATCACACGCGCGAGGTCGAGACCTTCGGCGCTCCGCTGCGCGACCAGACCGCCAACCGTGAACTGTTCGAAGAACAGGTCGAGGTGCTGTTCAAGGCCTTCCATCAGGAGTCGTTCTCGCACAAGGGCAAGTACTACAACCTGCCAGCGAACGTGCCCTATCGCGGTTACGATCTGGAAGAAATCACAGTCGTGCCGCGCCCCGTGAACTTGCCGGTCGAATGCTGGCAGCCGGTCGTGAGTGCAAGGCCGCGCGGCCTCGACTTTATGCACAAATACGGGATGAAAGGCTTTATTGGTGGTGGCGCCGCGACCCTCGACGAGGGACCGATCCGCGCCTATCAGGAAGCGGGCGTCCGCGCGGGCAAGGAATTGGAACTCGGCGAAGGTATCAATATTGGCCTTCACATACTGCTGGGCGAAACTAAGGAAGAAGCTATCAAGAACATCACACCGCTATTCGAAGAGCATGCCAAGTTGTTTGGCCCTCTGGGCTTCCTGCCGGGCCTTTCGGACAAACAGCTGGCTGCCATAGCGCAACGTGGTGACTGGTATAGCCAGGGTGTGCCAAAAGTTGAAAATTATATGAAGATGGGCGCATGGTTCGCAGGAACTTCTGAGGAACTGACCGAGTTGATCAAAGGTTTCGAAGAAATGTTCCCCGGCCTCGAGTACATCAACCTCTCCATGCCGATGTGTACGCCGGAATCCATGATGATCGAGCAATACACCAAGATCGCCGAGGAAGTGATGCCCCATTTCAGCGGGGGCGAACACGTCAAGAAGGCCGCGGCGGAGTAAAGAATCAACAACGCCATACCTGCAAAGGCGGGAATTCCGGCATGCCGGCGCGAGCGACAAGCCCTTCAAGCCGAACTATCCCTATGACGGCCCCGTTATCGGTCGGCCCGACATTGCGCTTTCCGAACAGGACGCACCGCCGCATGATGGCGAGGAACCTATTCGCAATTTCAAAAACTGACAAAAACACGCAACGCCTGCCGCACATCAATTACGGAAACAACGAATGAACGACCAGATAAGAGGCGCCGATATCGTCGCCCGCACCCTCGACCGCGCCGGAATGCATCAGATATTTACGCTTTCCGGTAATCACATAATGGAGATTTTTGACGCCACGATCGGTACGGACATCAACCTGACCCACGTTCGGCAGGAAGGTGCGGCAGTTCTGATGGCCGGCGCCTGGGGTCAACTCACGAGCAACGTCGGGATTGCAATTGTGACGGGCGGGCCAGGCCATACAAACGCGGTGGCGGCACTTTGTACGCCGCAGGCCTCGGAAATGCCAATGGTGCTATTATCTGGCCATGCGCCAACGTCGGAGCTCGGTCGTGGTAGCTTCCAGGAACTGCCACAGGCGGAAATGGCGGCAACAGTAACCAAGGCTGCCTGGATGGCCGAATCCGCCCATACCGTCGGGCACGAGCTTGCCCTCGCCATCCGGATCGCGGCCTCCGGACGGCCGGGGCCGGTGCATCTCAGCTTACCCTCGGACGTGTTGGAAGAAATTATTGACGATACGCCGGATATCTGGCCGGAAGCGGCAGATTTCTTGCCTAATACGCGACCGCTTTCCGACGTCGCCGCGGATGCGGCGATCGCCGCTATGGAGGCGGCCGAGCAACCGATAATTCTCGTGGGGCCCCACCTCTGCACCGCGCCGGGCCGGGCGGCGCAACGAGCGCTGGAGGCCAAGCTAGGTGTCCCAGTTGTCGGAATGGAAAGCCCGCGCGGACTGAACGATCCCTGTCTTGGCGCCTTTGCAGAGGAATTGCAGAAGGCGGACCTTCTGGTCCTGCTCGGCAAGCCCTTAGATTTCACCCTGAAATTTGGGGACACACCGGCAATCGATGCTGACTGTCAATTCGTCGTCATCGATCCGGATATCGAACTGATAGAGCGGGCCACCCTCTCCAAGGGCGCCAGGCTGATCCACAACGCCATCGCAGATTCCATGCCGGCGGCCAAGACCCTCACGGAGCGTGGCCGTTCCGTTGGGAACCCAGACTGGTGCACGGCCGTATATGCCGCGATAGATCACCGTCCCGACGCCTGGAAGAATATCACGGGTGAGGAAGGCGCGCTTCACGCACTCGATTTCTGTCGCGGCGTCCAAAGCTTCCTCTCTTCGCATCCAAGCCACGTCCTCATAATGGACGGCGGCGAGATCGGGCAATGGTCGCAAGCCAATCTCGACAACGAACGCCGTATCACGAACGGCGTTGCTGGATCGATCGGTGCGGCGACACCCTTTGCGTTGGCCGCCCGCGTCGCCGAGCAGAACGACCCGGTACTGACCATCATGGGTGATGGTACTTTCGGTTTCCACATGGCCGAGTTCGATACCGCCGTGCGCAACGATATTCCGTTCGTCGCGGTTGTTGGCAATGATGCCTGCTGGAATGCGGAGCATCAGATCCAAATTCGCGATTATGGCGAGAACCGCGCGCATGGCTGCGAGCTGCTGCCGGCCCGTTACGACAAGGTGGTCGAAGCGATGGGTGGGCACGGCGAACTCGTCACTCGTGCGGAGGATGTCGCCGAGGCCATCGAGCGCGCCTATGCCAGCGGCAAACCGGCTTGCGTCAATGTCATGATCCAGAGCGTTGCGGCGCCCATAGTGCGCCGCAGCTGAGCGAGAGACGTAAATGCCAAGAATAGCACTTATCCACGCCACTGTAGTGTCGATGGATTCGACAGAGACGGCGTTCTCTCACCTCTGGCCCGAAGCCGAGACGTTCCATCTGCTGGACAGCAGCCTGTCGACCGACCGAGCAAATGCGGGCAAGCTAACGGACGATCTGTCAAAGCGTATAATTGGCATGGCCGAGTACGCCGCTGAGCGCGGCGTAGATGGTGTACTCTATTGTTGCTCGGCCTTTGGCCCAGCAATCGAAGCCGCAGCAGACGCAAATTCGGTTCCCGTCCTTAAACCCAACGAAGCCATGTTCGAGAGCGCGCTCGATCTCGGCGGCAACCTCGTCATGCTCGTGACATTCAAGGATTCGATCGGCTCCATGGAGCAGGAATTCGCGAAGATGAAGGCTGCCCGCGGCAGCGATGCGACGCTACGCAGTGTTCTGGTCGAAGGAGCTCGCGATGCCATCGACCGCGGCGATGCCGAGACGCACAACCGCCTGATTGCAGAGGCGGCACAGAAGGTTAGTGACTGCAGCGCTGTGCTGTTGGCGCATTTCTCGATGGATCGCGCCCGCGCCGCTGTTGCAGATGCCATCGACGTGCCGGTGCTCTCGCCGCCCTCGGAGTCTGTGACCCATCTGTCGAAGACCCTCTGAAACGGAGCTTATCGATGTCGAAGCATGTGGTTGTCGTCCTGAGCGAACCGGTTAAAGGGCGCGAATCTGAATTCGACGACTGGTACGAGAACACGCACATCCCAGAAGTCCTTGATACCACTGGATGGACGAGTGGCCAGCGGTTCAAACTCACGGCCGAGAAAGGGCAGAAATGTCCATTGCAGTACCTTGCGTTTTATGAGGCCGAAGCTGAGAGCGGCGACGCCGTCGTCGCACGCCTCGATGAGACACGCAGCAAGCGGCAACAAAGCGACAGTTTCGACTGGAAACGCGCGGGGCTTTGGGTCTTCACGGAAACCGGCCCGAAACGCGATAGGCATGAAAACTGATGGCGCTCTCGGTTAACTGCGAAAAGCGGCCCGCGACGAGCAGCAACGGGATGGTGGCAACGAGCCACCCCCTCGCCTCCACCGCCGGAGCGGAAATGATCGCGGCGGGCGGCAACGCGATCGACGGCGCCGTCGCATCGCTGTTTGCGCTCACCGTGGTTGAACCGATGATGGTCGGCATCTTAGGCGGCGGCCTTGCGCATATACGGCTTGCAGACGGAACACACCGGGTGATCGACGGGCTGGGCCGCGCACCGCAGGCGGCGAGGCCGGACGTGTACCGTCCGATCTCCGATACCATGCCCGATTACCTTGAGACGGAGGGACGCGAGAATGCGGTCGGCCCGAAAGCCATCGCAACCCCCGGCAGCCTGATGGCTTGGTGCGAGATACTGGACCGGTTCGGCAACCTGTCGCTCGCGGATGTCATGGAGCCGGCCATCCGTCACGCGAGCCGAGGCTTCACAGTAACGCCGTATCTGTCCGAATGCATTGACGAGGCACTGCCCGACATCGTCCTCGATCCAGTCATTTCCGGCGTCTATCTTCAAGACGGCAGGCCGATTATGGCGGGCACGCGCCTGGCGATACCAGAATACGCCGAAACACTGCGCCTGATCGCCTCCGAGGGACCATCCGCAATGTATGGCGGGGGAGGCGGGAGG
>DJKK01000118.1 GCA_002434595.1 Alphaproteobacteria bacterium UBA6544
AGGGACCGGCGGTTTCGGATCGCGGGTTTCGATGAAGACACGGTCGACATCGAATTCACGTTGTAGGCTTTCGACGAAGAATCGCCGACGTACCGCACCCGTTGTCAAAATTGCAATACGCATCGTTGAGCAATCGCAGGTTTAGACATGCTGCTTTATCTAATTTTTACTACTGACCCCTTCATAGATATGTCATAAGCTCCCAAGAATCACTCTGAGCGAAAAAATTATCGATACACTTCAGTCAGATTCGGCCAAGGCAACGGAAAAAATTACGGCGATACAACATGACTGATCGGATGGATGGCGTCAGAGTGCTGATCTACAGCCACGATACTTTCGGGCTGGGTCATCTACGGCGGTGCCGTACCATCGCGCATGCCCTCGTCGAGAAATACAAGGGACTTTCCGTCCTAATTCTTTCCGGTTCGCCGATCATTGGCAGCTTTGATTTTCGGGCACGGGTCGATTTCGTCCGCATCCCGGGCGTGATCAAACTTTATAATGGGGAGTACACATCGCTCGGGATGCATCTTGATCTGTCGCAGACAATGGCGATCCGTGCCTCTATTATTCGTCATACGGCGGAACAATTCGCTCCAGATCTGTTCATTGTCGATAAGGAACCGCTTGGCCTGCGAGGGGAACTCCGGGAAACCTTATCGATGTTGCAGGAACAAGACACAACGCTCGTTCTTGGACTTCGCGATATCTTGGACGAACCGACGCTTCTGCGCCGTGAGTGGAAATCCCGCAATCTGCTTCCCGCACTCGATAACATTTACGACGAAATTTGGGTTTACGGTCACGAAGCGTTTTGGGATCCATTGGCCGAGATGGATGTTCCGCTCACGATCCGCCGAAAAATGACTTACACGGGATATTTGCGGCGAACCGTGCCACAGCCGAGTAAGCTTCTCCCGGCCGTAGATATCGACACTCCATATTTGCTGGTGACAGCTGGCGGCGGCGGTGATGGCGACCAGTTGATGGATTGGGTTCTGCGCGCCTATGAAACTAGCACAGATTTGATGCGTAGCGTCATGGTATTGGGCCCGTTCATGCCTACGGAAAGACAGGCTGAGGTCAGGGAACGGGCATCAAATCTGGATAAGGTTGATGTGCTGACGTTTGATAGCCATCTCGAAATATTAATGGAGAACGCCGCCGGCGTCGTCGCGATGGGCGGTTACAATACGTTCTGCGAAATTCTCTCGTTGGATAAACCGGCGTTGATCATGCCCCGTGTCGCACCCCGTCAGGAACAATTGGTGCGGGCGAAACGAGCAAGCGAACTGGGGGTCGCACGTATGTTCGATCCTTTGGACGAAACAACCATCGAATCATTCGTCGATGCCTTGCGTGCGCTTCCGGCACAATCTAAGCCGTCGACGACAATGCCGACTGGATTTCTTGACGGTATTGAAAAAGTCGGCAAACTTGCCGGCCGTCATTTTCATCCGACCTCAGACAATCGTCTCTCGATTGTTGAAACCCGTGGATAGGGCATTCGCGTGACGGATCGCATCGTTTTCGTTCTGAAAGGTTATCCGCGGCTATCGGAAACGTTTATCGCGCAAGAAATCGCAGCGCTTGAGAAGCGCGGCGTCCCGATCGACATTGTCTCGCTCCGCCGACCGACCGACCTGGAGCGTCACCCAGTGCACGACGAAATCAAAGCACCGGTGCGATATCTGCCTGAATATCTGTATCAAGAGCCACTGCGTGTATTTAACGCCTGGCTAGCGCTGCGCCGGACGCCGCGGTATCGACGAGCACGGTCTACCTGGTGGCGCAATTTCAAAAGAGGCCCATTTCGAAACCGGTTGCGACATTTCGGACAAGCGCTCGTGCTGGCAAACGAACTGGAAGAAAACGTCTACCACTTGCATGCCCATTTTCTGCACATCCCTTCCTCCGTCACCAGATATGCAGCTATTCTCGCTGGCCTCCCGTGGAGTTGCTCCGCCCATGCGAGAGACATCTGGACAACACCGGATTGGGAGAAAGCCGAAAAACTTGGCGAAATGGAATGGCTGGTCACATGCACTGAAGTTGGACGAGCGCACCTTGCCGCTCTTGCGCCGGAAGAGAGGCGGGTCGAACTAGTATATCACGGTCTCGATCTAGACCGGTTCGCCGCCCCGGAGCGTCCGGCAACGCGCAAAGACGGCAGCAATGCCGCCGACCCTTTGACGATCCTGTCCGTCGGCCGGGCTGTTTCGAAGAAGGGGTACGATGTTTTACTGTGTGCCTTGCAGCGACTCCCCAGAAGCTTGTATTGGCGCTTTGAACATATTGGCGGTGGTGCTGAATTGTCTTCACTGAAGGAACAGGCGGACAAGCTCGGTATTGGCGACAAAATTACCTGGCACGGCCCTAATGCACAGCGGGCTGTATTAGAGGCGTGCCGAAATGCCGATATCTTCGTCTTGGCAAGCCGTATTGCCGAAGATGGCGACCGCGATGGCCTTCCAAATGTCCTGCTCGAAGCGCAAAGCCAGGGATTGCCCTGCATCTCGACACGAGTGTCCGCAATTCCTGAGCTGATAATTAATGACGAAACCGGGCTTCTGGTTCCGCAGGAGAACCCCGAGGCACTTGCAGACGCGTTGGCACGGATGATTACGGACCCACTGTTGCGCCGCCGCCTCGGTCAGGCGGGACTCAAGCGGGTGCGTGAAACTTTCTCGCATGAGGGCGGCGCAAACCGCATTGCAGCCAAGTTCGGCAACGGCGCCGAACACACGCCATCACTGATGGAGAGCGCTTGATCCGTTCGAGTGATCAGTCCGTCCTCTTTTATGTACAGCACTTGCTGGGGATCGGCCATGTCCGGCGGGCGAACATTGTCTGTCAGGCCCTTACCGGAGCCGGGTTCCAGGTCGTGCTTGTTACAGGAGGGCGTCCCATTGCAGACTTGCAGCGTGACGGCATCGAAATAGTCCAGTTGCCGCCCCTACATATCGGTGACAGTGGGTTCCACGATCTTCGGGATGACACCAACACACCCGTCGACGCGGATTGGAAAATGAACCGGTGCAACCAATTACTCGACCTATTCGATGCCGTTGCCCCGGATATCTTAATTACCGAAGCGTTCCCTTTCGGCCGGAGACAGATGCGGTTTGAACTCATTCCGCTCCTTGAACATGCCGCAGCCCGCAACCGGCCACCACAAATCTATTGTTCGGTTAGGGACATCCTGAAATCATACAGAAAGCCCGGACGAGCCGAGGAAACCGTCGCACTGATCGACCATTTCTACGATGGCGTCTTGGTTCACGGTGATCCTTCGTTTGCGGCACTGGTGGAAACGTTCCCGGACGCCGCCCACTTCGATGAGAAAGTTCATCATACCGGCATTGTCGCAGCACCTCCCGCTGAATCATCTCTGTCATGCGGCGACGAGATCCTCGTTTCCGCCGGTGGCGGTGCTGTCGGATTGAGGTTGTTCGAAACAGCAATTGCCGCGCGCGCGCTAAGCAGTTTCGCGAAGGCCACCTGGCGCATTCTGGTAGGGCCCAATGTCGCGGAGGAAGATTATCGGCGCCTTTGCGACCGAGCGACGGATGGCGTCATCGTCGAGCACTATCGGACGGATTTCCGTACCCTTCTCACAAACTGTCGAGTTTCGATCTCTCAGGCGGGATACAACACAGTGGCCGATCTCATTGTTGCAGAGACGCCAGCAGTTCTGGTGCCGTTCGATACGGATGGGGAAGACGAACAGCCGCGTCGGGCTTCGAAGCTCGCCGAACGTGGCTGCGCCGTCTCCCTACCCTCCCAAACATTAACGCCCGAAACCTTGGCGGCGGCGCTAGATGAAGCATCCCACCTAAAACAAGCCACAGCCAACTCGATTGGGTTAGACGGTGCGGCGCGGACCGCGTCCATCCTTCAAGCCGCACACACTCATTAAACGTCACCTAATTTTCGGCCGATCAGCATAAAGCGGGTATATTTATCAAGCTCAAGGCCCCCCGCGTATATAAGATGTGCGAGGGGCGCTTGTGCTTTGAACGCTTCGAGATCTTCAACACAATTTACGTGCTCCGTTTCGGAGACATAGTCGTTCGACTGCAGCACAAGCAGCACGCCTGGCGGCAGACCGTCAAACCAGGCAGCAAAGTCATTGAGATGCTCACAACTCGTGTTAATCAATATGTCCGGAGCCGACAGGGTGGTATCGCCGACGACGGAGTTCGATCCCGTGTATCGAATATCAAGGATATCCGCAGTTGCCGCACAAAAGAGGCCCCGCTCGACATTTACGGCGTTCAGACTTTCCGCAATTGGCGCGCAACTCGGGTCCAGGTCAATATTGGTTATCCGAGCCTCGGCGAACCTCGGGTCATGCAATATGAGCGCACCCAGAACGCCGTACCAACCACCGAGCACATGCACTTCCCCTAATTCTCCTCCATGATTCTCGAACAACCTATCCAACAACCATAGTTTTGATGCCGTCTGACGACGGTTCAGAGCATTGCCCAGTTGTGAGACGGGAAACCGAAGCGCGGAGTTCCGGATATCCGTGATAAACCGGCTATCGTAAAACAACGACAGACCATCCAGAATATCTTTGTAGAATTGATCTTTTTTCAGCATGCGCGGCGTTTGTCCCTCTCGGGTGTTTGCCGGTTAGAAATCCGCAAGACATCCCACCGCCTTACGCTAGAGAGTGCCCAATCGAACAACCGAATACCAAGACAAAATGCCGTAAAAGGGCGATTACGCAGCCTCTTGGAACTGGGTGGTCATATTGTAAAGCCGATCACTCATAACTCGGGCAATATGCGCGGCGACGTGCGGACTGCCCTCAAGCAGCTCGAGGAACAGCTCCTTTTTAAGTTCCAAAACCACAACATCGGTCGCTGCACGCACTGTCGCCGAACGCGGCTTCGTACTTAAAAGCGCCATATCGCCAACCAGCTCATTGCGCTCTAAGTGATTGACGACCAGTTCGTCCTCTCCTTCACCGAGGATAATATCAACAGCGCCCTCCAGGATGACATAAGCAGCATTCCCCGGGTCACCTTGCAGGAACAAATCTTGGCCTCTGTTGTAGGTCAGGCGTTCGCTGGCAAAGGCGAGAAGCTTGAGTTGAGACGGATCCATCTCTGAGAAGAGCGGAACTTGCGAAAGTGCGGAAATCTCTGAGTTCAGAATTGTACCCTCATCAGCAATTTCATGCCCTGAAGACACCGTCTCGTCAGATTCCGTGGGTTGATCTGAAATCCGCTCCTCGATCCGACCATTTCGCACGACAAGTATTTGATCAAATTCGCTGGCCTCAGGCATTTCACTGTCAATCCACACAATCGTGGTATCAGGGAGCAAGTCGAACAACCGACGCCTAATTCGTTCGCGCGTTTGGCGATCATGCGCGCTCAGAGCTTCATTGATCACGATGATTTCGGGCCGCTTCACAATGCTGCGAAGCAGCGCAATACTTTGCCGGGCGACGAGCGGGATTCGACGTCCGCCGATGCCAACATCGAAATCCGCCGCCACCAGGATCATCTCCGTCGTAAGGTCCATCTCACTCATAACTTCGCGGAGAATTTCGTCGACCTTCTCCTCCGCTTGCGGTCGGCCGGCATTGATCCGCCCCATAATCAGATTGGAGCGCAACGGCAAACGGGCGTTGAACCGTTTCGGATCGAAGAACGAAATCGCCTCTTGCTGGTCCTCGGGCAGTCTGTCGCGGAACTTTCCACGTGCCTCCAGAATGCGCGCCTGCATTTCAGGGTCGATATGTCCGAGACGATGCTTTTCGACAACCAGTTGGAATGTAAGCGATATCAGTTGTGCGCGATCTTCCTCAGACAAAACGTCCGGCCCTTCGCGTTTGACCAACGATACAATTCTCTTCAAATCCTGGAGTGAATCATCGTCGACAAAACTGAACCGCTCGAAAATCGGTTCGTCCGCCGACATTCCATCAAACATATCAAGCAAGGTTACCGCAACTTGAAGGCCAATTTCTTCAAATCGGTCGGTCAGCCCGCAGTCGTCAAGAATGCCACGAACGAACTCATTATGTCCCAGATTTTTGAGACCGAAAGTCTCATCCATTGCCTCGCCAAAGATCAAATTCGCTCCGACCGTGGCGCTGACGTTGTAACCCTTGAACTCAAAGGGGTGGATCAGACCGGATAAAGCCGCATCAGATTGCATCCGCTCCTGTACGCGATATCGCGCTTTCACGATATCTTCCGCGAGCTTAGGTTTCTGTTCCGGGTCGATGGTCATATTCATCGCCCGACCATACATAAAGTCTTCTAGTTCCACCGCTTGTAAGGTGCGTTGCCACCATGCCATCAGTTCTTTCTCGTCCGACACGCCAGCATCTCTATAGTTAATCCAATCCGAGTCAATGTCGTGCGGACTGTTGCCTGCCGCGATAGCATCACTCCTGTCCTTGGTCCGCTGCGGGTCGTCCTCCGGCAGGATTACTGGTTCGTGCTTCAGGCCATAAAAGACGTTGTAACCAACAGTGCCGTCGAAAATGTAAGAATCTGGCCCGGCATAGCCAATCCGCCGACCGATCACGGCTTCATGCATCGAACTGAAGTCTTCCGATCCAATCGTGATGCGCCCCTGCGACGGTTGAATTAGGCGTGTCAGGAGATAAGCGAGATTATCGCGCCCACTGCCACCCGCAACCAGGGCGATGCGGCTTCCCGGCGCTGCGTCGAAAGTAATCGCATCCAGCGATTTGACACCGTCCTCATCGGTGATGGATACGTTATTGAGTGAAATATCACCGATTAGTGGCGTTATGAATTCTGGTCGATCCGTCAGAACCAGTTGGTCGGACATCATATCGGCCGGATCGAACTGTTCGGTCACCTGCTGATATTTGATCTTCGCATCCATCATGCGTTGGTAATAATTCAGGAGTTCCTTCCAAGGCTGCATCAGCTGGCTGTAAGCACCCAACACCGCTACCAGTTGGCCGAGGTCGAGGTTCCCTTCAAGAATCAGAATGCCGCCAACGGAATAAAACAGCAGTGGCGTAAGCTTGAGCAGGAAATTATTGAGAAACTTAAGGAAGGCCTTATTCTGGTAAATCCTCATCCGGACTTTGAAAATGCCGGACAGATGCCGCGTAAAGTCGGCGAGGGAAAAGGCTGATGTATCGTGTGTGTGGATTTCGTTGATACCAGACACCGCCTCACTAATCCGACCGGCGACTCCGCGAATCCGAACCACACGCTCTTTGGCAAGAAGGTTAATCTTCCTTTGCAGTTTCGGGATGATGTAGGCCTGCAGCGGGATGATTGCGATGCTAGCTAGTCCCATAATCGGATCTTGAACAAAAACGAAGATCAGTACGGTCAGCATGGTGCCGCCCTGAAACAGCGGAAGTTCGACGGCGTCGGCAAAGAATTGGCTAAAAGGCTCGACTTCCGCAGTGATCATTGAGGTTACTTCACCTTGCGAAGTCTTTTGAAAGTGCTTCAGCGGGAAACAGTGAATGCGCGCGAAAAGTTGAAAGCGAAGCCTGCGGAGCAGTCGCTCGGAGGTGATGCCCTTGAATACAAAGAGCGCCATCATAATCCCGCCGTTAATGAGCAGTACCAGCAGGAAAAGCCCGCAAAGGGTCAGTAAATACTCCATTTGGTCAAACTGGAAACTGAGATATTCACGCGGAAAGGGTTCGGCACCAGGCTTTGAGCCTAAGGCGTCATTGACGATGATCTTCGGCAATTCGAGCGCGTAATATAGCAACGGAAAGGAAGCTATCGTCACGCAAAGGATGACCAATTGGTATCGTTTGCTGTAGCGCCAGATAAATCCGTAAAGTCCCTTTTCCATCGTCCTATCCCCTTTTGGTCTTTCAGTATAATTCGTCACCTGAGCGACGATTGCGGGAAATCTCACTGTGTCACTTTACTAACAACTCGCGCCTGCGTGACGGCGCTTCCGGTTCGCACCTGGCTTCCGGGCCTATTCGATTTAATATTGACGTCAATTCTGCAGTGACCCCCGAAATAGGCGTTTAATTTTATGAGTAACCCGCCATTTAAGACAACCAGACATATCTGAGGAACGAACGGGTAAGGTAGCTCAACAAACTTTAAGCGTCGAAATTATGCACAAACCCACATATCCAAAAATATCAACATTCGGAAAGACACAACCGACGCAGGGGGCAAGAATGCCGATATATATATCAGCCTCGTCAGCTACACCGAATCAGCATTTTTGGACATTTAGAAAACCGCAGAGTGACTGCCCGTCGCAAGACGCCAAGCCGAAGAACTGTGCGGCTCAATCGAGAAGGTCTATCTGACCGTGGGTGACAGCGAACGTTTGACAACCTTCGACTATCCGAATTACGCCACCGCTGCGACCCTCGCGTTGCGGTTGGGCGCAAAAAACGCTCGAAGCAAGACGATGAAGGCTTTTAAGGAAGAAGCATTCCCGAAGATCGTTAAGTGCGTCTGAACTTTATTATGCTGCTTCCTCCGTGGAAGCCGATGGATTGTTGAATTCGGTAAGCAGCTGCTGTTCCCGCTGTTTAGCCGCATCTATGGACCTGTCCTTGACGTGACCGTAGCCGCGAATCTGTTCAGGCAACGCACCAATTGCCACTGCCGTCTCATGGTTCTTGGAGGTTAGGTCGCGCAACAGCCTTTCCATCGTGGCTTCATACTCCGATATCAGCTGGCGCTCCCGTTTTCGCTCCGCCGAATAGCCAAAAATATCGAGCGGAGTTCCCCGGAGAAACTTCAAGCGAGAGATGACGCGGAACAGGGGCAGGATCCATTCGCCGAATTCCATCTTCCGTGCCTCTCCGGTATCCGGATCGCGGCGGGACAACAACGGCGGGGCCAGATGAAATTTCAGTTTATAGCCGTCTTCAAACGCGCCAGCGACTTCGTTCAGGAAATCGGTCTCTGTGTGCAACCGAGCGACTTCGTATTCGTCCTTGTAGGCGAGAAGCTTAAAGTAGTAACGAGCGACCGCCATCGACAGCGCTTCCGTACCAGGCACTCGGTGGGCTTCAGAGGTTTGCACTTTGACGACGAAATCCTTGTATCGACGGGCCAGCGCCTCGCCTTGATATTCGGTCAGGAAGCGAACTCGACGCTCAACCAATCCCACGAGGGTTTCTGCCTTGGCTGTCGGCGTCGGGTCTTCGACCTCCTCATCAACACTCGCCATTTTACGAACCAATCCCAAGTCGTGCGCGGCCCGTCGGCCCCATGTAAAGGCCTGCTTATTGGCATCGATCGCGACGCCGTTTAGTTCGATCGCCTTAAAGAGTGCCTCCTGGGTGACGGGCACCAGCCCCTTCTGCCAAGCACAACCAAGCATGAACATATTGCTGGCGATGGAATTCCCGAAAAGCGCGGTCGCTAGTTTTGTGCCTTCTAGGAAGTCTACCCGGTCACTCCCTACGATTCGGGCAATACCTTGGTACAGTTCTTCACCAGGAAACTCCAAATCCGGGTCGCGCGTGAAGTCGCCGGTGATCGTCTCATGGGTATTGATCAGAGCTTTTGTCTCGCCGGGTGCCACCTTGGAGAGGACATCAACGCCGGCCGCCGTGACGATATCGCAGCCGAGAACCATATCAGCACCACCAGACGCAATACGGACTGCATGGAGGTCTTCTGGTTTATCGGCGAGACGAATGTGGGTAACGACGGCGCCGCCTTTCTGCGCCAACCCGACCATATCCAGAACGGAGCAGCCCTTACCCTCTATATGCGCGGCCATGGCGATAATGGCGCCGATCGTCACGACACCCGTACCGCCTATACCCGTGACCAACATACCGTAAGGAGTTGCCGTTGCAGGGATCGACGGTTCGGGCAACGCTTCAAAAATGTCAGGCACCTTCACTTCGCGGCTGACAGTGCGCGGTTTCTTCAAATCCGTTCCGTGGACCGTGACAAAACTGGGGCAGAAACCGTTGACGCAAGAATAGTCCTTGTTGCAGCTCGATTGATCGATGGTTCGCTTGCGACCGAATTCCGTCTCCTTCGGCACAACCGAGAGACAGTTCGATTTCACCGAGCAGTCGCCACAACCTTCGCAAACCAGTTCGTTGACGATGACCCGCTTCAAGGGATCCGGGAATTTCCGGCGGCGGCGGCGGCGGCGCTTCTCGGCCGCACAGGTCTGGTCATAGATCAGAACAGAAACGCCCTTCTCATCGCGCAATTCCTTTTGCACCTTCAAAAGGTCATCGCGATGAAAGATTTTGGTGCCAAGCGCGAACCCGGCATCGCTCGGGTACTTGTCCGGTTCGTCGGTCACCACGACGACGCGCGACGCACCTTCTGCCATCATCTGTTGAGAAATCCGCGGCACCGTGAGCGGCCCGTCATGGGGCTGGCCGCCCGTCATCGCCACCGCGTCATTGAAGAGAATTTTATAGGTCATATTGACCTTCGCGGCGATCGCCTGCCTGATCGCCATCAGGCCCGAATGATAGTACGTGCCATCGCCAATGTTCGCGAAGACATGCTCCTCGTCCGTGAACGGGGCGATACCCAACCATGGCACGCCTTCGGCACCCATATGTGTGAAGGTCGCGGTATTCCGCTCCATCCATTGCGCCATGAAGTGACAGCCAATTCCCGACAAAGCGCGGCTACCTTCCGGCACCTTGGTCGAGGAATTGTGCGGACAACCCGAACAGAAGTAGGGCGTACGCAGAAACCCTTGCGAATTGCCCTGCAAGGTCTGTTCGCGCGCGTCGAGGAACTTCACCCGGTCATCAATCGAACTGCTGGTATGAAATTGACCCAGGCGCTCCGCGATGACTCGAGCAATTTGCGTCGGTGTCAATTCACCGATCGACGGCAAAATCCATCGCCCGCCCTCATCAAACTTTCCGATTACCCGCGGGCGCCTGTCTGCTGTCCAGTTGTACAACTGTTCCTTGAGTTGGTTTTCGATTACGGCACGTTTTTCTTCAACGACAAGAACTTCCTCCAATCCTTCGCAGAACTGGCGAATTCCTTCGCGCTCAAGCGGCCACGTCATTCCGACCTTGTAGATCGAAAGGCCGATGGCTCGGGCGTAGTCCTCATTGATACCGAGTTCCTCAAGTGCCTGACGCACATCAAGATAGGATTTGCCGCATGTGACGATCCCAAACCGGCGATTCGGTCCATCAATTGCAGCCTTGTCGAGTTTATTGGCACGGGCAAATGCCAAAGCCGCGTTGATCTTGTATCGATGGAGCCGCTCTTCCATTTCTAGCGGCGTATCTGGATAGCGTATACTGAGCCCGCCTTCCGGCATCTCGAAATCATCAGGCAGTTCAATGTTAATGCGATGCGGATCGACATACACCGATGACGAGCTGTCGACCGTCTCAGCGATCAGCTTGAAGGCGGTCCAACAACCTGAATATCGCGACATTGCCCATCCGTAGAGACCGAGATCAAGAAACTCCTGCACGCCTGCCGGATTCAACACCGGAATCATCGCGTCCATAAACGCGTATTCGGTCTGATGTGCGGTCGTCGAAGATTTGCAGGTATGATCGTCACCCGCCAAGAGCAATACCCCACCGGTCGGTGAGGTTCCGAACAAATTGCCATGGCGTAAAATGTCGCCGGACCGATCAACTCCGGGTCCTTTTGCGTACCACATGGAGTAGACGCCATCGTATCTCGCACCCGGCGACATATCGAGTTGCTGAGTGCCTAATATCGCCGTCGCTGCCAGATCTTCGTTTACGCCTGGCTGAAATTTAATGTGATGCTTCTCAAGGAAACTGCGGGCCTGCCAAAGCTGTTGATCGACCAGACCCAAGGGCGATCCACGGTACCCCGATATGTAACAGGCCGTGTTCAAACCCGCCGCCTCATCACGGCGCCGCTGCATCATCGGCAACCTGACGAGTGCTTGGGTACCGGTCAGGAAAACGCGCCCCGTTTCCAGTGAGTACTTATCGTCGAGCGTAACCGGCGCCAAAGCCATTAGGTCTATCCCATGATTTCGAAAGATTGCGCAGTATAAAGGGTATCTTGAGTCTCGGTGAATTCAAACTGATTTAGAACGGTGGAAATTTATTAGCGAGTATGCTGCGGTTCGGCTGGACTGCTTATGAAAATATTGCGCTCTGTGGTAAATTTTCGTTATTAACCTCAACATTCGAGCCCATTTACCGGGTTGAATGATGCCTTCTTCCCGCAGTTAGGATTTCTATGAGAGTCAGCCAACTCCTTGCGGAAAGATTTGGACCGGTCCTATCCACCGAACCGGCGGTGACGGCACACGATGTTGCCAAGACACTTTGGGAACACAAGGTCGGCTTACTCGTCTTATGCGGGACGCGTCGCGGAGTTGTCGGTATGGTTTCGGAACACGATATCATCCGTGGACCCATCGAAGTCGCCGCGTATGCTATCTCGGCGAAGGTCAGTATTTGATAACCAAAGGTGTCCTATCCTGCACGCCGGACGACAATACGAGTGTTATCCTGAGACGTTTTTGGATAAACAATATTCGACATATGCCTGTCGTTCGCGATGATCTCCTAGTCGGTATCCTAAGCCTAAGGGACCTGCTCAAATCAATCACCGAAGAAAGTGGAATGAAAGCACAGGAAATCCTCTCGGACGCTCTGAGAGAGGGACGCTATTACCCGGGCGCCTGACCGCCGAGCACCTGTATTCAAGGGATGATTTTATCGGACTGACGCGCTATATCAGCTCGATCCGTACGCTGGGGAAGAAAATTTAATGGCCGTTCTGGTTACCGGCGCAGCCGGCTTCATCGGTTATCATACGGCCATGGCGCTGCTCGACCGTGGCGAACGGGTTATCGGTGTCGACAATTTCAATCACTACTACGACGTCTCTCTGAAAGAGGCGCGATATGCCCAGCTCGATACGCGGCCGGGTTTCGAGATGCATCGTATCGATATATCCGATCGCCCCGCGATGGAGCATTTGGCGGACGGCAATAGCGAAATCGAAGGAATTGTCCATCTAGCTGCGCAGGCCGGAGTTCGATATTCGCTCGAGAATCCCTATGCCTACATACAGTCGAATGTCGTCGGCCAGATGGTAATGCTGGAGCTGGCACGAAATCTTCCGCACCTGCGCCACATGGTCTATGCCAGTTCATCGTCGGTTTACGGGGGCAATACAAAACTGCCATTCGCCCTTGAGGATCCGGTTGATCATCCCGTCTCGCTCTACGCGGCGACAAAGCGGTCCGACGAATTAATGGGCCATTGCTATAGTCATTTGTATCGTATTCCGATGACCGGGCTGCGCTTCTTTACCGTATACGGTCGCTGGGGTCGCCCTGACATGGCCGCCTTTATATTCACCAAGGCCATATTGGAAGGGCGCCCAATCAAAGTGTTCAATCACGGCGACATGAAGCGGGATTTCACGCATATCAGCGACATCGTTTCCGGCATTCTCGGCTGTCTCGATCGTCCGCCCGCCGCCGAGGATGGCGCTCCACATAAATTATATAACTTGGGTAACAATACGCCCGAGCCTCTGATGCGTTTCATTGAGGTCATCGAACGCTCCACGAACCATAAGGCTGAAATTGATTTTCAGCCGATGCAGCCTGGCGACGTAAAGGAAACATATGCCGATATTGAGGCGAGCCGGCGAGATTTTGGGTTTGCCCCTAAAACATCAATTGATGATGGCGTCGCAGATTTTGTTGCGTGGTACCGCGAGTACCATGATGTTTAAGGGCTCTTTCCGGTTATAGCGAAAAAAGAATTCTCCAGAGGCCGACCTAAGTTGATCCCGGAGAAGCGATTACGGGAGCATACGAATGCAATTCGGGATTATGATGCGCGGGCAGTTCCCTCGCGAAGACGCTGTGGCGGACAAGTTTCAGGAAATGTTGGAACAAGCGCGGATGGCAGAACGGCTCGGCTATGCTTCAATCACTAAAGGCTCCCACTACAGCACGCACCCTCTGCAGGACCTGCAGCAGGTGCCATTCCTCTGCCGCGTCGCCGCCGAGGCACCAAGTGTACGCCTGAATACGG
>DJKK01000043.1 GCA_002434595.1 Alphaproteobacteria bacterium UBA6544
AGTATCGCATACGCCATTTTCGCAATTCACGGGGATTGGCTCGACAACGGCCACAAGGCCAAGTGCCTGACTCGGTTTGGCCGCAGTGGTGGAGCCTGCCCACAGTATGCCAAGTGCAACAAGAAAAATAGATAACGCGGTCTTCGTCATGATCATTCTCTGCATGCCCGAAGGTGATTTTCAATCATACAGGAATTCGATCGGACTCGGTAAAAATTTCTCTTGCATTCCAGTTCGGCGGGTTGCATATCGTCGCGTCCCGCATGAATGGGGGCGCCGCTTGAAGCTAGGGGGGCGGTATATGGAAAAAGGAAATCTCGCACCGTTGTTCGACGCTGGGCACGACGTGGCCGAAAGCGGAAGCGAACACGAATATCTCTTGCACCATGAAGGTGCCTGCTATGCCGGCCGGCATTTGCTTGTCGATGTGTGGGATGGCGAGAATTTGAGTAATCCCGATGTAATCGATGGCGCGTTGCGCCGGGGCGCCGAGGCGGCAGGAGCAAAGCTGCTGCATGTCCACCTTCACGAGTTTTCGGAGAACGGGGGCGTATCAGGTGTAGCCGTGTTGGCAGAGTCACATATCAGTATCCACACATGGCCCGAGTGGAATTATGCGGCTGTCGATGTGTTTATGTGCGGTGGCACAGACCCGATAAAGGCTGCCGACGTTCTACGCGAAGCGTTCAAACCGGCACGGCTCGATATTGCCGATCATTACCGCGGTCGTATCCGTTGAACGACTGGTTCGAGGAAACGCTTCATCCGGGCTTCCATTCGCGTCTTGGTATAGAGCAGGTCCTGCACGAGACGAAGACTGAGCATCAGCACCTGGTTATCTTCGACAATCCAGAATTCGGCCGGGTACTCGCTCTCGACGGCGTGGTCCAGACGACGGAACGAGACGAGTTCATTTATCATGAAATGCTAGCTCATGTGCCGATCTTGGCGCACGGATCAGCAAAGAACGTCCTGATTATCGGTGGCGGCGATGGCGGGATGCTGGAAGAGGTGCTTAAACACCGTGGGGTCGAGGCGGCCGTTCAGGTTGAAATTGACGATACCGTTGTCGAGTTAAGTAAGCGCTATCTACGCGCAATCTGTGGCGATGCCTATGAAGACCCGCGGACGGAATTGGTAATCGCGGACGGTGTCGAATTTGTCAATCAAACCGATCGCCGTTTCGATGTGATTATCGTCGATTCAACAGACCCGATTGGACCGGGCGAGGTGCTTTTTGGTGAACGGTTCTATGGTGGCTGCAAGAGTTGCCTTGCCGATGGTGGTGTCCTGGTCACCCAGAATGGCGTGCCGTTCGTGCAAGGCGAGGGACTGACAGGCACGCTGACGGTCTTTCGTAAGTTGTTTCAAAGCGCGTCGTGCTACCGCGCCGGAGTTCCCGCTTATATCGGCGGTGATATGACGTTCGGTTGGGGGAGCGACAATACGAGTCTAGCTGACGTCGGTGTCGCGGCGTTGCGCGCGCGGTTCGAAGCTGCTGGAATAGTCACCGAATACTATACGCCAGAGATGCACAAGGGCGCGTTCGCCCTTCCACCCTACATCGATCGTTTAATGAAATAGTGGCCTAATCGCCCACAACGTTGCGAACGGTATAGGGGCTTGTTTTTGATATTATCCAATCAGATGCCAAATTCCCTGCCGCTTTGATAATATCTTCCTTGCTGCGCGCGCCGGCGGTACCAAGCTCGTTCGCCTTCAATACCACGATATTCTAGGCCTCTTAAATCGATTTGGCGTGCGGATGTTCTGGGCCACCGCCGCCACCACGAACGGCACCTCTCTTTTCCTTGTTTTGCCGCGCTTATGCGGGCTTGCCCTTAAGCGCGGCTTTGCAGAATGCGGGAACCTCGATCCAAAACCCAATCGTTCATGCTTCCAAAACGTGACATTGTTTCGCTTCGCGCCTTCTCTTTACCACTTCGTGAACTGCCCGATTACCAATAATCTTCGGCTAGCGCGTCAATGATTACCAAATGATTACTCGTAATACGCGTGTTGCCCTTCGAGATCATCCTCCAAGAACACAGAAACGATCTCGTCGAGATCGGCGTCCGCAGTAAATCCCATGGCGTCGCCGCGTGGTGTTACAAACGTGTTAGCCCATCCGTCGACGATGTCCTGGATGAACGGGTCGTGCTCGAAGGACACGAGGGCTCGCGCGGAATTGCCACCCGCTCGCGATAGTGCCTGCAGGGACTCCGTGACAGAACCTGTAATCCCAGGCAGGTTAACCACTCGGTGCGGGCCCCAAGCGTCAGAATCTAAAACCTGCGCATGCCGAAAAGCTTCGACGACACGACGTGGTGATAGCATCCACATTTTACTCTCTTCCGTTACGGGACATACGGCGGAATGACCTGCGAGCGGTTCGCGCATAATACTCGATGCCCAGGTCGATGCTGCTTTGTTGGGTCGGCCAGGTCGTACTACAATGGTCGGGAGACGAAGTGCTCGGCCGTCGATGAAGCCTTTTCGACTATAATCGTCGATAAGATACTCGCCGATCACCTTGGTAACACCGTAGGTCGTCTGGGGATTTGGCGTAACCGTATCGTTAATGACATCGGGCATTTCGCCGCCGAATGCGGCAACGGAACTGGCGTAGACGACACGCGGTGCATGGTCCAGGGCGCGGCAGCGCTCTAGGATAATCCGCGTACCATCCAGATTGACGCGCATGCCTAGGTCGAAGTCCTCCTCGGCTTGCGCGCTGACCACAGCGGCGAGGTGGAACACCGCATCCGTATCGTCACCGATCAACGACGCGATCGCGCCCGTGTCGCTGATCTCACCCGTGACCACGGACAGACGGTCATCGTCGGGCAGCGGCGGGTCCGGCGGCATTACGTCGAAGGCGGTGATCGACGTTACTTCCGACTTGTTACCGTCGCGATCGGTGAGTTCTGGAGTCGCCAGTAAGGACGAGATGAGCTTCCGACCAATCATTCCGGTACCACCAGTAACGACAACTTTCATTGGCTGTCTCCTCGGGCCAAGAACTGTTCGTTTACGCAGTTTCGAAGCGTGCCCTCGGTCAGGTAGTCGATCACCGTGCGCGCTGCCTTCTCTCGGCAATCACGTGCACCGGCCGGGCTGTACCAAGCCGCGTGCGGTGTCACGATGACGCGCCCAACGGTCCATTCTTCTCGGTTCATCAGACCGAAAAACAACGGATGATCCGGATCCGGCGGCTCCTGCGGCAAAACGTCGAGCCCGGCAGCTCCGATTCGATTCTCTTTCAGTGCTTCAACGACGGCGTCTACGTCGACCACTTCTCCGCGCGAGGTGTTGATCAGAACTGCATCCTTCTTCATGCATGAGAGCGCCTGGCCGTTGATCATGCCGCGGGTCTCTTCCGTCAGCGGCGTGTGGACCGTCACGACATCGGATTCCCGCATCAATTCCTCGAGCGTCTCGCGCCGCTCAAAACCGACCGATTGATCGCCGCCATCCGGTATATAGGGGTCATAGAAAAAGACGTTCATGCCGAGCGCTTTCGCCCGAAGTCCGGCGGCGGTGCCAATTCGGCCGCGGCCAACGATACCGAAATTGGCGCCACGGGCGCGCCGGACGATGGGTGTGTCGATCGCTCGCCATTTCGCGACCGGTTCATCGACCAGTGCCGTGTGATGACGCACAATGCCACGCGTTAGAGCCAACATTAGACCGATGGCGTGGTCGGCCACGTCCGTTGTGCCGTAGTCCGGCACATTGCAGGCGGCTATCCCGCGCTTGCCGGCTT
>DJKK01000040.1:0-977 GCA_002434595.1 Alphaproteobacteria bacterium UBA6544
CAATTGCAAGCACCGCCGGCGGCAGGAGTGGAGCGAAATCAATGGACAGCGCGTTCATCGTCTATTGCCCCAGCCGTTCCAGGATAGACGGTACGTGCACCTGATCCGCCTTGTAATTGCCCGTTAAAGCATACATGACGAGATTGACGCCGAAGCGGTAGGCCATCTCGCGTTGCTTTTCGCCACCCGGAACAACGGGAAACACATTTCGTCCATGATCGTCGACTGACCATGCCCCAGCCCAGTCGTGACCGCCTACAATGACGCGGGAAACTCCGTCATTTGACCGGTTCTCCGATGCTTCGACCCAAACCTGCCCGCTGCTCCAACGGCCGGGAAAGTCTTGCACCAAATAAAATGCTTTCGTCAGCACATGGTTTGGCGGTACTGGGATCAGGGGAGGAATATTCAGCCCATTGGCTAACCGCCGCAGGGCGTTTTCCTCTACCGGCGAATGCGTCGATTGTTGATCGCGCGAATCGAAGACGATCGTTCCGCCATTGCGAAGATACCTGTTGAGGCGCCGAACCATATCCGGCGCGAGAACTGCCTGACGGTCGTCGACCGGCCAATACAACAGCGGAAAGAAGGCCAGCTCATCACGCGCGGGATCCACCGGCATTGGTGGACCGAGATCGGCGGCCGTGCGCCGACGCATTGCATCGCTTAGACCCATCAGCCCCATGCGACTTACCACATCGATTTCATCGACTCCCGTCAGGACATAGGCAAGCCGGGTACGCTCCGTCGCCGCCAGGGCAAACGCTTCCGGACTCATTGCCTCTTGGGCATCTCCGGCGTGCGGTCTGACCGCTAAGGCAAGCAGAAACACGCCGGTAGCCCCTGCCGTCACCTTTCGAGCGAACGGAAGCCGCGGCAAACGAACCAAGCCACGCAGTACGGCACTTGCGACGGTATCGACCAGCAGTAATAAGAGCGCAGCGAAAACAAACCACGGACCAAACGAAACATCGGAG
>DJKK01000040.1:1373-5669 GCA_002434595.1 Alphaproteobacteria bacterium UBA6544
CGCCCAGCCGTGGCGCCAAATTGACCGCCCGTCTGACGCCTTCCAAACCATAATATCCGGGCGGAGAATTGGGGCCGATCACAACATAATCCAAAGAACGCGTTTCGACCGATGGAGAAGTCCCCGCAGCGGGCAACTGCAAATCACCGAAAGCGTCGAGCATTCGAAATGCCGGCAATGACCGGGCTTCTTCTTCTCCCGAATCAACATGCTTACTCAGCCAAACGACCCGCCTCATCATCTCGACGAAAAGACCTGAAAGCGCCAAATTGCTCCAATCTGCGCTCGCTGTCGTGTGCATGAGGATCAACCAGCCTAATTCCCGAGTCTCGGCTGTCATAAGCGGCGTGCCATCGGTCAGACTGGCCCATGTGCTGGTCGAGAGATCGAGCGATGGCTGTGCCAATACCTGCCGTGTAATCCTGACATCTTCCGGCACCGCCAGCCCATGAAACGGGCTTGCCTCGGGAAACGCGGCAAGGCGCGCCGGGACGCTCCAATCCAACGTGCCTCCTAGGGTGCGGCCACCGCGGCGCAGCGGCACTGGCGTGAAAGAATCGCGCTCGCTTGCCGCCAGGGTTGGTCCGGCGAACCGCAACGCGATCCCGCCCTCTCGTATCCAACGGTCAAGGTCTGCTTGCTCATCCGCGCTAACGGGTTCCGAATCGGGAATCACCATTACGGAGACATCTGACTTCAAGAGCTGTGATACTGCCGCTTTGTGGATTTGACTGAATGGCTGCAGCGCCCTTTCGATATAGAACGTTTCGGCCAGCAAAGCGGGGCCCTTATCAGCCGACTGAGTGTAAACGATGCCCACTTGCTTTCGGTGCCAGCGATCGTCCAAAAGCGAGACCGCCGCCGCCGTCCGTCCATCGGCAAGCTTTATTCGAGCGACCTCGTTCCGGAGCTCAAGCGGCAACTCGAACGTGGCCGATGTCTCGGTTTCGCCCTCGGCGAATAGCGCTTTCCGCTCGAGTAAGAGACGCCCGTCCGCGGCCCGGGTTTGTATCTTCACCGTCGCGGGTTCATCCGCGGACAATCGCCTAACCTTGGCGACGAGCCGCGTCAGCTCCGATTCGGGCGGATACAACAGCATCGGCAACGATGCCGCCGAATTGGTAAGCACATCAAGTGATCCGAGGCGCTGCAAACGAGCGGAGAATTCCGCTACATCGCCATCGCCAAGCCCATCGCTCAGCCAGTAAACAGAAACCGTTCCCGAACTGCGAAATGCCTCCACGGCCGCAAGCGCTCCCCCGCGGTCGACGGGCCATGGGAGCGGGTGGGTCTCAGACAACAGTGCTCTCGCCGAGGCGGCGTTAAACGGGCCACCTACCTGCGGCGGCTGTCCTTCTTCATTTCGCGCGGTTGTGAGAAAGGCGACTGCCCTGTTTTCCCGCTCGGCGCGATCGATGATGACTTTGGCAGCGGCAATCCGGCGTGTCCAATCCACAGCCGACGCCCAACCATTGTCGACGATCAATAAAACAGTGCCAGAGCCCCCAAGCGAGCCTCCCGATCCAATCAGCGGTCCGGAAAGGCCCAAGATCAGGGCGGTAATTGCAAGGAGCCGCAAGAGAATAAGCCATACGGGCGATGATCGCGGCGTTTGACGCTCACTCGTCAGGCCGAACAAAAGGCGGATCCCCGGAAATCGCACGCTTTTTGGCGCCGGCGGTGTAGTCCGCAAGAACCACCAAATCAACGGCAAAGCCAGCAGTCCCGCGAGGACCCACGGCGCTGAAAAAGCAAGGTGGCCGAGGCTCAGCATCGCGTGTGTCTTTTCTCGGAAGTGAGCGCAAAATAGAGCGTAAGCAGACAGGTTTCCGGCGATCCATCCGTCCCGTGCGCGATGACGTTCCAGCCAGCGTCGCGCGCGATCTCTTGCAGAGCTGCGCAATGTCCTTCGATACGGCCCCGATAGTTCGAGCGCACGGCATCGACGTTGTCTATTAAGGTTTCGGTTTCACCTTCAAAACCTTGAAACCGCACCCTGCCTTCGAACGGTAATTCCAGCTCAGCCGGATCGAGGATGTGAACGATATGTCCGGCCAAACCTTGCTCGGCGAGATCCGTAACCGCATCGCGCACCTGAGGAACCGTCTCCAGGAAATCACCGAAGAGAACGACATGAGCATCCGCGGGAAGCTCGCGATGGATAGGCAAACCAGATTCGTTCTCCGGCAGCATCAACGATCCTGCAAGATTGAAAAGGGCCCCGCGTCCCGTAGAAGGTGGTGCGCCACTATCTAGGAGGGCAAAGCGTTCTCCGCCACGCGAAAAGAGGCTGGCGAGTGCGAGCAATAACAAGCGCGCACGGTCCCCCTTTTCGGGTAGCTCCGGCGAAGATCGATACGCCATGGAGTTTGACGAATCATACCACAACCAAACACTTTGGGCCGCTTCCGATTCATTCTCTCGGACATAAACGTGCTGCGTACGCGCCGATTGGCGCCAATCGATCCGCGTCGCCGAATCCCCGACGCCGTAACGGCGAAACTGCCAAAAACTCTCGCCTTGGCCTGAACGCCGACGACCGTGCACACCCTGCAGGACAGTCGCCGCGACGCGTTCGGCCGCAACCAGAAGAGGTGGCATTGCGGAAGCCAATGCTTCCGCATTTTGCCGGAGCGAAGGACCTTCACGTTGTGACATAGCCAAGACGTCGACCGCCTATCCTAATTCGCGGCACAACAATTCAATAATTGCGTCGATGTCGACACCAGAATGCCGCGCCGTGAATTTCAAGGCCATGCGATGCTGCAGGACCGGTTTGGCGAGTGCCACGACATCGTCGACGGACGGGGAAAGGCGACCGTCGATCAAGGCCCTTGCACGGCACGTCAACATCAGCGCTTGGCTGGCCCGGGGCCCCGGGCCCCAGCCGACATATTCGATCACCTCACTCACATCGCTGGTTTCCGGACGGCCCGCGCGAACGATCGCGAGAATTGCATCCACGACGCTTTCGCCAACCGGGAGCCGCCGCGCCAATGCTTGCGCAGCTTGTAAATCCTCCGCGGTCATTACCTGCTCGGGCACCACTTCCTCCGCTCCTGTGGTCGTGACCATCATACGACGTTCCGAGTCGCGGTCCGGATATCCCAAGTCAATCTGCATCAGAAATCGGTCGAGCTGAGCCTCTGGCAGGGGATAGGTGCCTTCATGCTCCAGTGGATTCTGTGTCGCGAGAACATGGAACGGCGTTGGCAACGCATGATATTGCCCGGCGACCGAAACGCGCCCCTCCTGCATTGCCTGCAAGAGAGCGGATTGCGTGCGCGGACTGGCGCGGTTGATTTCGTCCGCCATCAGCAATTGGCTGAATACCGGCCCCTCGATAAACCGAAATTTCCGCCGACCCGTGTCAATCTCCTCCAGAACTTCCGAACCGATGATATCGGCAGGCATGAGATCCGGCGTGAATTGAACGCGGCTCTCGTTCAATCCAAGAACTTTTCCGGCCGTCTCGACGAGTTTCGTCTTGGCCAACCCAGGTACACCGACGAGCAATGCATGACCGCCGGCGAGCAGTGTCACCAGACTGTAGTCAACAACATCGGTTTGTCCGAGAATGACTCTGGTGATTTGCGCGCGTGCGGATCGAATCTTTTCGCCAAGGCGATCAATATCTGCAACCAATTCCTCGGTCCTAGCTTCCGCCTCCGCGTCGCTAAAGCTGGCATCCGTCTCCATCAGTGCCTATCTCCAGGCTAGGTGATCGAGTAGACTGGAAGCATGTAGGCCATGCCATGACCAAGCAACCCCCAAATCCGCCCAATCCCGATGATCTCGCGGAATTGATCGTCGGGAAGACCAAGGCGCCAATTTCCACCCATACGCCGGCGGCAGATCGACATTTCGGCATTCGTATCGCGCGTGACGGAACCTGGCACTATCTTGGGACACCGATAAAGCGGATGCCCCTCGTGAAATTATTCTCGACAGTCCTTCGGCGGGAGGAAGACCGGTATTGGCTCGTGACGCCGGTCGAGCGTGGGCTGATCGACGTCGATGATGCCCCGTTCGTTGCTGTCGAAGTGACCGTTGAAGGCGAAGGACAAGCGACCCGGCTGACATTCCGGACCAACCTGGACGAAGAGATCCTTGCCGGGCCAGATCATCCGATCCGCGTAGAGATCGATCCTGCAACCGAGGAGCCGGCACCCTATATTTATGTGCGTGACAATCTGGAAGCGCTGATCGCACGGCCTGTATTCTACGAATTGGTGGAACTGGCGGAAGAAGTGGAAGGCGGCCATGAAATCGAGCTGCGAATATGGAGCGACGGTA
>DJKK01000040.1:5931-6334 GCA_002434595.1 Alphaproteobacteria bacterium UBA6544
TGTTTTTTACGAATTGGCGGAACTGGCGGAAGAAGTGTTAGACAGCCAAGAAATCGAACTGCGAATCTGGAGCGACGGTAAGGTGTTCAGCCTCGGCATGGCCGGGACGGGAGAGTGATTTGAATCGTGAAATCGTAATCGATCGCCTGACGACGCGAATCACGCCTAATCAGCACCGACCAACCGACAGCCGCGGCGACCACGACCTCAATCCTGGTATGGATCCACTAGACGGCCGTCTGACCAGCGCTGCGGTATTGGTTCCAATCGTGGACCGGCCTGATGGCCTCACCGTATTGCTGACACAGCGTACCGACCATCTTCGGGACCATGCGGGGCAGGTTAGTTTCCCGGGCGGCCGCGTCGAGCCGGACGACGTCGATCACGAGGCCACCGCCCTGCG
>DJKK01000040.1:6720-6841 GCA_002434595.1 Alphaproteobacteria bacterium UBA6544
TGGTCGGCCGACTCGACCGCTATGTCACCCGCACCGGATACGAGGTCATCCCTGTGGTTGGTTTCGTCAATCCGCCCTTTACCGTCGAACCCGATCCGTTCGAGGTCGCGGACATCTTCGA
>DJKK01000169.1 GCA_002434595.1 Alphaproteobacteria bacterium UBA6544
AACGGTCTTTGAGTTGCGCACTTTCGTTCTCCTCTGCCTTAGATGCCGGCGGTCATTGCAATGCGATAGTCATTGTCGTTTGAATGCGGCGGAGGTGTTCTACGCCAGTTTGGCGGCCTCGGTCCAGCGTTCGCAACGTGCATATCGCCGCTGCTGCCTGCCGCTTGATTGATCGCCTATTTTCAATGGACTACAATTCCCTCATGGGTGTTACATCGTCCGAAGTTCAACAACGACCATGACGACAGAACGGTCTGCCGACGTTCTTTTAACGCTGGCGCGAGTAATTCATCAACTTGAGACCACCTTGTTTCCCGATCAGTGGTTGTTTTCCAAGGTGCAGCTCGCCGAGCGCCTCGAGCATTTGGGCGATGGTCCCGGCGCGACGCAGGTCCGCATGGAAATTTACCGGGACGCTCCTAGAGAAATTGAGGATGGCTTCAATGCGATTCGACGTTTTACGGAACATGTGCCGCAGTATCAGGTCGACGCCAATCGATTGAAATGTGAACAGGCTCTTATGTGTTACGGCTCGGCCGTCCCGAAGATTGCGGGATTCATTTGCGCGGGCGGTGCTCAGGAGAAAGCAAAAGAGCTGTTTCTTAATGCCATAAACTACTATGGAGGATTAGCTGAGACGGCACAGAAACTAGATGGACGACGAAGAACGTTCGACACATTGACCGTTGGGTTCGCCGCCTTTCACGAGGAGTTGGCGAAGTTGCATCTGGAATCTGACGAGGTTGGGGGCGCGACGTTTCATCTGGAAGAAGCCATTCGTGCGCGCAGAGGAGATGCCGCGTCGGCGTGGGAACGCCTCGGCGATTTGGTCGAACATCACGGTATAGATCGTCTGCGCTCGGCGGCCGATGAATATTTCGGGCAAGAAATCCCACCAATGGAGTTTCCGGTCACGCGATTTGGTTTTGTCCGGAACGCGGAGCGGTGGAGCGCTGCAACGAAAGTCGCCGATACGATTTGGTTTAATGGCGAGTACAAGCGCCGAATAACGGTTGCGGCCTTCAATCAGCATCATCTCCAATTCTTGCTCGCTATGTCGTGCGTTCTCTCGGTCAAAGGATGCGACGTCGACTTCTTGTATCTGCCCTCCATGCGTTTCACGCGCAGATGCGATACGGAACCCGTTTACGATTCCTGGGACGAACGATTTCTGGCATCTGAGATCGAACGCGCTGGTGGCTTATTCGAAGGCCTACAGATCAATCCAATCGACTTGCGGACATGGGAACCGGCCCCTGAGACGGAAGAGATGCGGGAAGATTGTCGAAGGCTGGCGCATATCGATGCCATCAATATGGAAACAAGAATGGAGCGGGGATTGGAGGAGAATGATCTGGAAGAGATTCGGTTTCGTCTCAATTTAGACGCCGCGTGCCGGGCAGTGTCGTATTTTGACGCGCGCAAACCCGACCTCGCCGTGTTGTTCAATGGTGGCGTTATGGAGTACGGCGCGCTTTTTGACGTGGCGAGGCGGCGCAATATCGAAACCGTCAACTTTGAATCGAGTGCTCAGCGTCGCGGTAATTACGTATTGTCGCGCAATAGGCCGTTTGGTGCGCTCGATACGGGGGCCTTATGGGAGGCTGATGCGCCCCACGTGCTGTCGGTCGAAAGACGTCAACGGCTGTTTGATTGGGCAGACGCCAGAGGAGGGCGCGACCGTTTTAGTGGAAAGGGGCGTGGCCGCCATTTACCTGAAGCGACGGAACTCAAACTGATGGCGAAGGAGATTGGACTTGATCCAAATCGACCTATCGTCGCCCTCGTTCCTAACCTGACATGGGATACCGGGGTTCAGGGACGCGATACGATTTTTCACTCGGTGAGCGATTGGACGCTTCAAACTGTGGCGTTCTTCGCAGAGAGGCCGAACATCCAATTGGCCATTCGAAGCCATCCATTGGAAGAAACCCGCAGCGACGAATTCCTCGGACAATTCGTCCGCGAGCGTTGGCCCCAGTTGCCGCCCAATGTCGCATTGATCGACGGGAGCCACCCGGTTAGAAGTTATGAACTGCTTGATCTCTGTCAGCTTGTCCTGGTGTACACTGGTAATCTCGGCATAGAGGCTACCATCTACGGAATACGTGCCATAATTGCCGGACAGCCGCACTACTCCGGCAAAGGCTTCACCTGTGAGCCCTCTAGTAAGGAAGCGTATTTCAACGAAATAGAAAAGGTTTTGTCAGACCCTGACAGAAATGCCGTTAGCGAAAGGGAAATCGAACTCGCCTGTGCTTATGGTGACATATACTGGAACTACATCCCGCAACCGTATCCATGGGAGTACGACGATTTTCTCAGATCAATCGAGAATGATTGGTCGATGGATCGCTTATTGTCGAAAGAAGGATTCGAAAAATTTGGGCGGACATTCGCATTTTTTGCAGGGGAAGAAATCCAGGAAGACGGTATGATAGGTGTGCCACAGTAATTCGCCCTGACCAAGGAAAACCAAACCAGAATGACGAGTAACGGCGACGCTCCGACCGGTTCAGGTGAACGCAATAAGCAGCTGCGTGAGTTTTACGAGGCAGCTTACGCCAAGGGGGCGGATGTTGCGTTTTCCAACTGGAACGCGACGGAAGCGGATGCGGTCGTTGCATCCAGCATAGACTGGGTCGGAAAGCGAGTTCTCGATGTCGGCTGCGGCGTCGGTCGTCTTTCTCGATTATTGCGAGACGCGGGAGCGGACAGTGTTGTCGGAATCGACTATGCCGAAGAAGCCATACAACAAGCGAAGGCTCAAAACGAAGATGTCTCGATCGCGTTCCACTGCGTTGATGTCTTCGATTTCTCACCGGACTCATCGTTTGATGCTGTTGTAACCCTCGGCACGATGGAGCATATGGACGACCCCGAGCGCTTCCTTTCACATATTTGCGGATGTTTGTCACCGACAGGTAGGATTGTCGTGACTTGCCCGCATTTTCTCAACATCCGCGGCTTCATCTGGATGGCGCTCTCGCGTCTATTCGAAGTACCGATGTCATTGTCCGATCTTCATTTCATTCACCCTTGGGATATGGCGCGATGGGCTTCCGGAACCGGAATGAAGGTCACTAGCCTCTCGTCGCTTGACGAGAGCCGGGGCAGCGGAGACAGATTGATTGAAGACTTTGAGACGCGCCTACCGAACGCCCTCCGAGACGCAGGGTTCGACACCGGGAATGTAGATCTTTTTATGAGTTACCTGCGCAAGGTGGTCACATTCGCGGATGCCGACGACCGACTTTCGTTTCACGGTGCGACTGCTTTGTATGTGCTCGAGAGAGAGGTTGCTGCATGAAGCGCGTAAAAATAATAGGTGCCGGATCCATCGGCAATCACTTGA
>DJKK01000350.1:0-2950 GCA_002434595.1 Alphaproteobacteria bacterium UBA6544
GTGGCGAAGATCTTGAAGAGCATCCACGTGTTCGGATTTATCTGTTCGCAAGCAACCAGCATCATGCTGCACCTGGTATTCCACCGCAATTCGGACCGCACCAAAACCCGAGTAATCCCTTGAATACGAGCCCGCTATTGCGCGCGCTTCTCGTCCGTCTCGACGAATGGGCGACGACGGGAAAACCGCCTCCGCCAAGTGCCGTGCCGCGCTTTGACGATGGCACGCTTGTTGACGTGTCCACTGTGCACGACCGGTTTCCCAAGATCGCTGATGTTCGGCCACCGGAAAGCCCGAATCGTTTATTTCCTCAAGACTACGGACCGACATACGCGGACGGCATCACCGCTGAGGAACCACCCCGGGTCGATCGAACATTTGAATATGCCGTTCGCGTACCGATTGTTGATGTGGATGGGAACGATATTCCAGGTATCCGTACTCCGGACATTACGGTACCACGAGCAACCTATACCGGTTGGAACATGCGTTCGGAAGCGGTAGGACCGAATGCGATGTACAGTATCGTGGGAAGTTACCTGCCATTCGCAAGGACCGAAGCTGAGCGTCAGAAAACGGGCGACGAACGTCTGAGCCTCGCGGAGCGCTATCCGTCTATGGCGGACTATGTGCGGCAGGTATTGGAAACCGCACACGAATTGCACCGGCGAGGGCTGCTTCTGGCCGAAGACGTGGAACGTTATATCGCCGCAGCGAAGAACGCGGATTGAGTATCGCGTGGGTAAGAGAGAATAACGTACGAAAAGCACGTCTCCGGCGGCTGGTGAAATCTGCCCGGTTACTATGGGAGATCCCGGGTACGGATTCCAAGTGCCAGTTAAAAGGACCTCCTTGTTCGCTTGAGAATTCTCCAGCATTTGTAAAAATTAAGGCACTTTGCAGTCGTATCGGTCCCTGAAAGACCACACTCTTTATCCGTCGTAGACCCTTGTGATTTGGGTCGTCATCTCTGCCGATCATCACCGTTAACTTTTTTTGGAAGACATTTGCTCAATTGAGTGCCAGCGCTTTTAGGCGTTTGACGTCGTAGGGGTACGCCCTGGCAGGATTAGGCCACAGGTAGCAGCCCGCATTTGCCGCGACTGCGCGGATAACGCTCTTGCCACCGGTGAACATAACGTAACAGTGCACAAACTGACCGCCGCCGGAATGGCTGTAGAGGACAAAATACCTGTATGACAGACTAGCCGACTTCGATGCCAGGTCCACGCTTTTCTCTAAGAGACTGAAGCCCCACACAAGAGAAAGCTTCAGCACTATGTGTTTATTCATAAAGTTACCCCCCAGTTGAAGTGTCTTGAGTAAGGCCAGCTATCCTCTCAAACTCAGGCACGATCAGGAACGCGCGATATTTATCCGTGAGTGGCTTCTAATCCTCGAAATATTCTTGCGCCGACCGACCCTTTCTATGGATAACGGCCAAGCAGCGATCACCCTTATTTCCAATTTCGGAATTTTTTGGAATATAGCCGTTGGTCCGGATCTCACGGACAATACCCTCGTCGTCTGTGCGAGCGATGGTGGCCGTCATGCTATCGATCTCGGCCCGACTGTCGCGTGTGCTTGATATCACCAACATAAAAGTTGCGAGGACAATGACCGACAGCAACGCTCGAGTCACTTTCATGTAGCGCTCTTTCCGGCTGATCGCTCTAGCCCAACGCAATTGGGACGAAGCGGCGTTGACTACCGGTAGTGAGGGCCGCTCACGGGTCAACGCAGTCGAATTCGCGGAGTGCCGGCGTATTTATACGATTAGCAATGCGCCGGGCGGACGATAAGCGCGCGTCGGCCTAATGAACATGACCGGAGAAGATAGACATGTTGAAGATATTTCATTCCCCTGGAACACGCGGGTTTCGTGTTATTTGGGTTTGCGAAGAACTATCCGTACCTTACGAGATCGAACCCGTGAATTTCGCCGCGGAGTACCGGGCGACGCAAGAGTGGCGAGCGATGAACCCAGTCGGCAAGGTGCCCGTGATGACGGATGGCGATACGACAATGTTCGAGTCCTGTGCTATGATGCAGTACGTGTTGGACCGGTATGGTGATGGCCGGCTCCAGCCGCGTAAAGATGATACTACCTATGCACATTATTTGCAGTGGTGTTGGTTTGCAGAATCGACATTTGCCCGACCGTTGGGTGAAATCGTAAATCACCGTCGGGAGTTTAAGCCGGAGCTCGATGACGTCGTCGCGGAGATGAAAAGCCGGGCTACTGCGTGCGTGGGTGCGCTTGACGCAGCAATGGCGGATCGGAGTTTTCTGCTGGGAGACACCATGACGGCAGCAGATCTCAGTATCTGCTACGCGATGCGCGGCTACCGCCGAATGGTCAGTGAACCTCTTCCGGCCAACGTTCAGGCGTATTTCGACAAGGTGACCGCGATCCCATCATACGAACGTGCGGTGCAGGCGGATGCTGAAACTGGGGAGCGCTTGAAAGCTTAAGCTATCCCTCGGTATTTGCCTCCAGGTCATCGAGTTGTTTGCGAACACCGGCGATCAGGCAGTTCAGGTCAGATGCCAACATGACCATATCGAAGCCGCGCTTTACGGCCTCGGAAGCGAAGGGTGCACCGGCGCAGTGCATGACCGCCTTAATGCCATGCTTGTGTGCGCTGTCGCGGATTTTGTCGCAGGTGGCGAGATGGATGGGATCCGGGTTGTCGGCCTGCGGCGCCATATCGAGCGCGAATGAAAGGTCAGCAGGGCCGATATAGACGGCATCCAGGCCCGGTGTTGCGCATATCTCGTCAAGATTGGCGAGGCCTTCCTTTGTCTCGACCATTGCCATTACGATAATTTCATCGTTTGCCTCGGTGAAATAATTGGCCCCGCCGTAATGTGCGGCGCGCACGGGACCCGAAGAACGAATGCCGTCTGGCGGATAACGGCAGGCGGCTACCGCGGCTGCCGCTTCCTC
>DJKK01000350.1:3258-4328 GCA_002434595.1 Alphaproteobacteria bacterium UBA6544
GCGGCTGCCGCTTCCTCGGCGTTATTCACCAGCGGCACAATGATGCCGTAAGCACCGAGGTCCAATGCCCTCATGATTGACGCTGGGTCATTCCATGAAACGCGAACAAACGGAACGGTGTCTGTCTGTGAAACTGCCTGCAACATGGGCAACACATCGTTTGCCTCCGATGTGCCGTGTTGCAAGTCGACACAGAGGGCGTCGAAACCCTGACGCGCCATAATCTCAGCCGTAAACCCGTTAGAGATCGAGAGCCATCCCAGGGTCGGACACTTTCCTTCGTTCCACAGTTGCTTGATTTTGTTAGGTCGCATGTCTGGCGTTTTCCTGTTGTTCTTATCCGTGTGGCATCGGTTGGGATAATGAGATCACCCGGACAATCAATTGAGCTGTTTTTAACATGTCTCTTTCGATCGATTGGTCGACTCTTGGGCGAAAACTATCCTAACCGCGTTGTGCTCCACCATTTCTGCGGGCGACGAAGTGGCAGTTTCACGATAAGTATTCTTCCAGTGCCGCATAGGTTGCTTCGCGCGACTTGTCGTCGGGCGCGACTACCTGGACACGGAGATCTGTGGCGCCCGCCTCTCCGTAGCCAGCCAGACCATCCAGTACCTTCGGCCATGTCCCGATCAAATGAAGATCGGATGGGTCGTCCAATCCTTCGTGCTTTGTAGCCTCGGCATACGATGGAATGGCCTGGTAGTGTGCCGAAATCTCCCGTGCCAAAGCTTTCGCGGGCACAGTATCATCAGTGACGCATATTCTTACCAACGCCAGGACGCGCAGAGGCGATTTGCGGCCCGAACTCTCGGCACCTTCTCTGAGATGCGGCAGGATATAGCTGGCGATGGTGCGGGGGCCGCACTGACCGAGCGTCGTGCCTTGAAGTCGGCTTCCTGCAAATTGCAACATCCGGGGGCCGAGCGCGGCAAGTAAGATTGGTGTGGGGGTAGCCTCAATGTCGAGTTCTGCATGAGCAGAAACTATTGACCCTGTCGTATCAGCTGGTGTTCCGTTCAGGAGTGGTTCCAAACCATCGATGAATTCGCGCGCATAGGTGTAGGGTC
>DJKK01000234.1:0-6355 GCA_002434595.1 Alphaproteobacteria bacterium UBA6544
CCGCTTCCTCCCGACGGCGCTGCGCATCAGTACTTCCGCAAGGAATTGTTAGGCTTGGAACAACAATTAGCGCACTGGTGCCGGCCGCGCCGCGAGGTCCTGCGTCGTCTGTCATTCGCGCCCTTGTGAATAGCTAGTCTTGATCACTCGTTTCCGGCTCGAATAACTGCACCGGCTGTGCTGGCATAACAGTGGAAATCGCGTGTTTATAGACAAGTTGCGAATGGGAGTCTCGGTGCAATAACACGCAAAAATTGTCAAACCAAGTGATGATGCCTTGGAGTTTAACCCCGTTGACGAGAAAAATGGTCACGGGAACTTTTGTCTTGCGGACGGTATTTAAAAATACGTCCTGCAAGTTTTGATTTTTATCTGATGACATGAATCTGCCCCGCTCATCCGCCCCGACGAACAACGACCCGGGGTCTCGTTTCTTTTGTAAGACTGTATTAACTATATAACACGGTTAGAACCGCTCCAAACTTATATATACAAGCTTTCGCCATAGTTGTTAGTCCGTCAAAGCTCGGACAGGGTGTCGATGTAGTTTTCGTAGTGTTTCATCAATGCTTTGCTCAGCCTTCCGGGGCTTCCATCACCGATCTTTGTGTTATCGATCTGGACCACAGGCGTTACGAAGGAGGTGGCGCTCGTCGTAAACGCTTCTCGAGCCAATAGAGCTTCTGACTTACAGAAAGGTCTCTCGACAAAATCGATTCCCTCCTCTTCGGCGATCTTCAAGATTGATATTCTTGTAATTCCATTGAGAATTTCGGAAGTCGGCGCACGCGTTACGAGTTCTCCTTTGTCCGTTACGATCCATGCATTGGACGATGTGCCTTCCGTGATAAATCCGTCATCGGTGACTTGCCACGCTTCGTAGGCACCCGCTTCGGCAGCTGTCTGCTTGCCCAGACAATTTGGTAGGAGAGACGTCGATTTTATATCGCATCGTGTCCAACGGATGTCGGGAATAGTCACGACCTTGGCACCGTCGCGGAATCGCGATGCGCCAAGATGGTTTACTTTTGATGTTGTCATAACCAGGGAAGGTGCAGCGTTCTTTGGAAATTTGTGATCGCGCGGTGCGACGCCCCGAGTTACTTGTATGTAGACGATGCCGTTCCTTATCCCATTCCGGCGCAAAATTTGTCGCATCAGCACATTCAGTACGCTGCGTGTCACCGGCCAGTCAATGCGCAGTTCCCGTAACGAACGGTCCAGCCGATCTAAATGTCCGTCCATGTCGATTGGCCGCTTGTTCAGCACACTAACGACTTCGTAGACACCGTCGCCGAACTGATAACCTCGGTCCTCGACGTGGACCGCCGCCTGGGCGTGTGGCAGAAAACGACCGTTAGCGTAGGCCAGTCTGGGCATGTATCGACACTCCTAAAAGAACTCGAGCCGAACTGAGAACATCTTTTCGACTTTTTTCACTGCATGCGCCGCGGATAGGAGGATTACCCGGTCGCCGCTCTCAATCACCGTATTTTCTTGGGCGATGATGACCTCCCCGTCGCGAACGATAGCGCCGATGATGACATCTTGCGGGAGAGATATCTCACCAAGCGGAGTACCGACTAAGGGCGATGTCTCCAATGCCTCGGCTTCTATAACTTCGGCGAATCCATCCCGCAGGGAATGCGCAGATCGAATTCTTCCGCGGCGGATATGCTGTAGGATGGTGGAGACCGTGATCGCACGTGGATTGACCAAGACATCAATCCCAAGCGTCGTGACTAACGGAGTGTAGGTGTCGCGGTTCACAAGCGCAATTGTACGATTTACGCCATATCGTTTCGCCAACAGCGAGGCGAGGATGTTCGTTTCGTCATCATTGCTGACTGCTACGACAGTGTCCGCATTTTGAATGTTCGTTTCCTCGAGAATTTCGTTATCCAGGCCGTCTCCCTGTGTAACTTGCGTATCGTGCAGGATTGAGACGATGCGGCGCGCTCTTGCGGTGTCATGCTCTATGATGCGGCCGGTTACATTTTCCATTTCCTCGACATACCGTGCGAGGTTAAGGCCGATATTACCTCCGCCGATGATCGTAATGCGGCGGGTTGAATCTTGATGCTCTTCATGTCCGAACGTCGCAAGTGCGCGCTCGACATGATTCGTGTCGGCGATGAAATACACCTCATCTCCGGCGAACATCTGATCCGATGATCCGGGCACGAATGCTTCTTCACCTCGGACGATTCCCACGATACTGATATTGAGATCGGGAAACAGGTTTGTTAGCTGACGGAGCGCCGTATTAATAACAGGACAGTCCTCGCCGCAGCGGACACCGATGACCCTTACTCTGTCGTCGGCGAGCGGAATCATATCGAAGGCACCCGGCACCGCCATTCTGCGGCTGATTGCCCGCGCTACCTCCAACTCAGGTGAAATAATCACATCGATTGGCATGTGATCCCGGCTGAAGAGGTCCGCCCACATCGGTTCGAGATAACTTTGCTGACGGATTCGGGCGATCTTTGTCGGGACATTGAAGATAGAATGTGCAATCTGACAGGCGACCATGTTGACTTCATCTGCGAAGGTCACCGCAATAATCATATCGGCGTCAGGCACACCGGCGCTCTCGAGAATGTCCGGATGGGAGGCATGTCCAACTATTGCCTGTACGTCGAGCGCCTCATTGACCCGGCCGATAAGTTCTGGAGACTGGTCGATGACGGTGACGTCGTTCCCTTCGGCGGATAGGTATCGCGCGATGCTGTAACCCACCTGCCCCGCGCCGCAAATTACGACTTTCATCAGACCTCCAGGTCGCTGCTATCGTCCGTCGCCAGTCCCATGGATGCCCAGCAGCTTCAATTTGCGATGAAGCGCCGCTCTGTCCATGCCGACAAATTCTGCCGTGCGGCTGATATTCCCATCAAAACGGCGGAGGTGGAGGGCGAAATAATCCTTCTCGAACTCCTCGCGCGCATTTCTCAGAGGCAAATTCATTACCTCCATCGTTCTTCCTGCGGTACCGCGGTCGTTGGCTTCCTGCCCAATGGCATCGCTGACATCGGTGCCGCTTACAACTTCACCCTCCCCATTCGGAGATTTGAGAAGGATGCGCTCAATGACATTAACAAGTTCCCATATATTGCCCGGCCAGTCATGCGCCTGCAACGCGGCCAGGGCGTCGTCTCTCAGCTGACAAGGCCGACGGCCCTTGGAACTCGCGGAACGGTCCATGATTTTTCCCGCCAGTTCGGGAATATCCTCCCGCCGTTGCGCCAATGCCGGCGCCCCCAGCGTTACGACGTTCAATCGATGGAAAAAATCTTCGAGAAATCGTCCGGCTTCGATTTCGGCGTTCAAATCACGATTTGTCGTAGCAATGATCCGAGTATCCACATCGACGAAACTATCACCGCCCAAGCGTTTGAACTTTGGGCTATGCAGAATTCGCACAATTCGCCCCTGGATATCGAACGGTATATCCGCGACCTCGTCGAGAACCAGTGTGCCGCGATGTGCCCGTTCTAGAACGCCAAGTTTTCGCGGGGAGGTCGCTGTTGCTTCCCTGCCGAAAATATCGCCTTCTATGTCACCGACCTGCAAGCCGGAGCAATTGAGGACGATAAAGTTACGCTCGCTTCGCGGCGAATTCATATGGATGAGACGCGCCAGTAGACTTTTCCCGGCACCGGGTTGGCCGGTAATTAGTATGCGGCTTTCGGTCTGGGCAACTTTGACGATCTTCTGTCGCGTCTGGTTCGCGATTGCAGAACCGCCTGCGAATTCGACGATGTCACCACCTGTCAGTTCGCGTAATTCTTCATTATGTGTGCGTAGGCGAACCGTCTCGAGGGCGCGCCCAATAGTATGGAGCAGAACGTCTGTCTTGAACGGTTTCGTGAGAAAATCGTATGCGCCGATCTTAGTCGCGCTCACTGCCATATCGAAGGTTGCATGGCCGCTAATCATGATCACCTGCTGTTCCGGGTTTTCTTTCCGAATCAGCTGTAACATTTGCAAGCCGTCGTGCTCGCTGCCTTGCAGCCAAACGTCGAGGACGATTAGGTTGGGCTGACGTTGCCGGATTGCGTCAAAGGCCTCTGCGCTGGTTCCGGCCTCCCGGCATTCATATCCTTCATCTTCAAGAATGCCGGCGATCAGGTGACGGATGTCTGCCTCATCATCGACGATCAGAATATCAAATGCCATTCGCTTGCTCGCGCGTATTGGCAGTTTCGACATCTTCCGCCTGCGATGCAGCCATGTGGCGACTCATCCTCAATCTCGCGACAGCGCCACCACCCGGACCGTCGCGCAGGTCGACCCCACCACCGTGGTCTTCCATGATTTTTCGCACGATCGCGAGGCCGAGTCCGGTGCCGGACTTACGCGTTGTAAAATACGGGTCTGTTAATTGTTCGCGGTTTTCTTTTGGAAGGCCCAATCCGTTATCGGTCACAATCACGTCGACAAAATCCTCTTCATACGAGGACGAAAGGGTAATACATCCCTTCTCCGCCGACCCATTGCGTCCTTCAATTGATTCGACCGCATTTTTGAAAAGATTTGTGAGCGCTTGGCTGAACTGCCTGCCGTCGCAGACCAAGCTATAGGCCTCTGGCGACAAATCCGCTTCAAAATCGATATGCGGCTGCCCGTTGCGATAGAGAAATAGCACCTGTCGACACAAGTCGTTTAGATCTTCCGCGCGCATTTGAGGTACTGGAAGGCGTGCGAAATTCGAGAACTCGTCGACCATGCGACCGATGTCTTCAACATGGCGAATAATTGTGTCCGTGCAGGTTTCAAACACCTCGGTATCGCTGCCAATTTCATTTATGTACTTTCGTCGCAAACGTTCGGCCGAAAGCTGAATCGGCGTTAACGGGTTCTTTATTTCATGCGCGATGCGTCTAGCCACGTCCGCCCAAGCGGCCTTTCGCTGTGCGGCCAGTAGTTGAGAAACATCGTCGAACGTTATGACAAAGCCGGTAATTTTGCCTTCGGACCATTCGGAACCGATCCGCACGAGCAAGGTATGTGCCTCGTTGTTTCGCGTTATACGAATTTCACCTTCAGTAGGCTTGCGCGAGCGGCTCCGCGCGGCACTGTCGATTAACGGCGCCAACTCGACTACGACATCTGCCATTCGTTGGCCTATCACCTCGTCGAGTTCCACGCCGAGCAAGTCGGAGGCGGAACGATTTGGTAGATTGATCGTGCCGTCCTTGTCGAGACCAACGACCCCGGCCGAGACACCTTCTAGAACGGTTTCAGTAAACCGTCGCCTTTCGTCGAGTTGAAGGTTCGCCTCCATGAGCTCGCCACGATTGCTCTCAAGCTCGCTGGTCATGCGGTTGAACGCGCGGCTCAGCGACCCGACCTCGTCCTCAGGCGTATCTTCGGGTACGCGGGCGGATAAGTTTCCCGAGCGAACTTTTTCGGTTGCAGCGATAAGACTGCTGATGGGGTCTGAAAGCTGTGTCGCGAACATCAGTCCAACCCAGACTGCGGCCAAGAGCAACAGCAAGCCGACAACAACGAAGATCAATGCGAAATTTATCTGGATGTCCGAACGCTTGATCTCGAGTTGTTCGAATTCCTCCACGGCGCCTTCGCTGCGCTTCATGTGGCTCAGCACGATTGGGTCGACCAAACGCCCGACATAGAGAAATATCTCGCTCGGAGAAGCCAAACGAACCAAAGCACGTACCCGGTCGTCGTTCTCACTTGTCATGAGCGCGATTTCACCGCGTCGGGCCTGTTCCATGGCAACGGGAGGAACGGTTTCAAATTCAAGAAGGTAGGTGAGGCCCGCGCGCGCCAGAATTTTTCCGGTGCCGTCAAACACCAAAGCTTCATTCAGCTCCCGGATAGTTGCTTGAATCTTGATGGCATCGTTTAATCGCTTTGGGTTGATTTGTAGCGCGATAATGGCGTCGCGATTTAGGTCATTCGCCATCGCCGTGGCGTCGGCGCGAATATTGCGCTTGTGTTCCTTGAGATAGATTTCGGCTGCCGACCGGGATTCGCTGAGTGCCGTTCGGACCCGCTCACTAAACCAAGATTCTACACCGAAATTGAAGAACGAAACCGAGAAAACACCCACGACAATAGCCGGCACAACGGAGACCAAACCAAACCAAACTACAAGTTTGACGTGGAGACGCGAGCCGGCCGATCCCTTTCGGCGTTCCGACCAGACCGCCACGATGCGTCGGGCGATCAAGAATGCCAACAACAGTGACAAGACCAGATCGATGTTGAGCAGCAGAAGGACGATAGCAGGGCTGTCGTCAAACGATTTGGAGCCGGCAAGCGTCGCGTAGGTCGCGGCACCGCTTACGACGGCAGCCGCAGCCAGGGAAATTGCCAAGATGCGTCC
>DJKK01000234.1:6683-19398 GCA_002434595.1 Alphaproteobacteria bacterium UBA6544
AGATTCTTGTTCCTGGCGATGCGTGACAGGAATCCAAGTCCCGACAGAGCTTTATTGTCGGCGTTCGCGTGGGCCGTCATGTCTGCAATGGCTTATCTTTGGTAGGGAGGCCGATTATATTATGTGATAATCGATTATACCATCAGGCGATCAATCTTCGCCGAGTTTTTTCCGGGTGACGGGAATATCCAGAATGCGGATTTTCTTGCGTAGTGTATTTCGATTGAGACCAAGGATAGAGGCCGCCTTGATCTGATTTCCATTTGTCGCCTGAAGCGTCAGCGAAATCAGCGGACGTTCGACTTCATGCAGAATGCGTTCATAGAGCCCGCCCGGTAAAGAGCCGCCACTATGCGCATTGAAATAGGCCTCGAGATGATCCGCGACCGCCGTTCCAAGCCCACCCTCATCGACTTCATCTTCCGCAATGGCCGTTGGGGAAGAGGTATCGGGCAACTCCCGAACGATTGCATCCTCGCCGACAGTTTCTTCCGCATAAAGAGCGGTTAAGCGTCGCACAAGGTTCTCCAATTCGCGAATATTTCCAGGCCAATGATATTGTTGCAGCCGTTCAAGGGCTCGATAGTCAAGAATCTTTTCGGGAAGTCCTTCCGCGTTCGTCTGATCGAGAAAGTAGCGAACGAGCTCGGGAATATCCTCCAGGCGCTCGCGCAGCGGCGGCAGCCGTATCGGAACCACGTTCAGCCGATAGTACAAATCCTCGCGAAAAATGCCGTCTCGGACTAACGCGCGCAAATCACGGTGTGTCGCGGCGACAATCCGAGCATTCGCCCTCAGCGGCGTTCGCCCGCCTACGGTAGTAAATTCGCCTTCCTGCAGGACGCGAAGCAAGCGTGTCTGTGCCTCCATCGGCATGTCGCCGATCTCATCGAGGAAAAGCGTGCCGCCGTTTGCCTGCTCAAATCTTCCCGCATATCGCCCGACTGCACCTGTGAAAGCGCCCCGTTCATGCCCGAACAATTCGCTTTCGATCAGTTCGCGCGGTATAGCGGCCATATTGATCGCAACGAACGGACCCTCCTTACGACTTCCGTAATCGTGTAAAGCTCGGGCGACAAGTTCCTTGCCGGTGCCTGATTCGCCTGAAATGAGGACCGTCAGGTCGGTGGTCATCAGGCGCGCCATCACACGATAGATTTCCTGCATCGCATTGGAACGACCGATCAACGGAAGTTCATCTACCGCTTCCGGCTTTGTAAATGAAGGCGTTGCGCTTTTCGTCTCAGTGAGAGCTCGGTCAACAACGGAAATCAATTCATTCAGATCAAACGGCTTTGGAAGATATTCGAAGGCCCCTCGTTCGTTCGCTCGAACCGCCGTCAAAAGCGTGTTTTGAGCGCTCATAGCGATAACCTTAAGGTCGGGGCGAATCCTTTGGATCCGTGGAATGAGTTCCAAGGCGTTCTCGTCCGGCATGATAATGTCGGTGATTACTAAACGCCCTTCGCCATTCGATACCCATTGCCACAGCGTGGCGGCGTTACTGGTTGCCCTAACTTTGTATCCAAGCCGGCCAAGAGCCTGGCTGAGGACCTGCCTAATAGACCTATCATCATCGGCAACAAGAATTGCGCTATCGGTCATCGTCAGACGCCGTTTCGCCATTCTTTTGCATTGGTAAGAGAATGTGGAATGCGGTCCCGTCAGGACCGGTGTCGAGATCGATAATGCCCCCGTGGTCGTCGACAAGCTTCGTGACTAGCGCCAGCCCCAGACCCGTTCCCTCCATCTTTGTTGATACAAAGGGATCGAATATGTTTGGCTGTAAATCTTCGGGAATGCCCGGGCCTTTGTCCGCAATGGTCACCATGATAGGCAGATCGAGACGACTTCTCGCTGCCTGAACGGCCAGACGAATACCATGCCTAAATTTGGTAGTAATATGGAGTTCCGTATCCGGTTCGACGGCGGCTTCACAAGCATTCTTGACGAGATTCAGGAATACCTGAATGAGATGATCTCGATTACCGAAGACGGGGGGAAGCGAAGGATCGTACTCCTGATGAATCGTCATATTTCCGCCGAAACCGCGTTTGGCGACCTCTACGACGCGATCCAAAACCTCATGAATGTTAACGGCGTCTCGCTCAAAGCGCGGGTTCTCCGTAAATGCATCCATTTCATCGACCAGCTTACAAATCCGGTCTGTCTCCTCGATAATCAGCCTTGTAAGTTGGCGGTCCTCAAATGGAACGCTCTTTTCGAGTAATTGTGCCGCACCACGCACGCCCGAAAGCGGATTCTTGACTTCATGGGCCATCATCGCGGCCATGCCGCGGAGCGACCGGGCTGAATCCTTATGTGTTAACGCACCGCCGAGACGACCGGCAGACGCGTGCTCGTGGAAACTCAGGATGAGATGTTCATGAGCACTGCCGAGCGGCGCGCAATCGACAGTCACACTGCGTGTGGGCAGTCGTGGCGTCGACATTCGAAAGCCGAATTCTCGTATCGCGCTTTCCTGTTTCCTCGCTTTTGAGATCAGCGAGAGCAGCGGGTTGTCTTCGGTGACCAAATCCGGCAGCGCGCTTCGCAGCAGCGTCGACACACCTGTCTGAAAGAACTGTTCCGCTGACGGATTGGCAAACACGATCGCATCCACTTGATCAACGACCAAAACCGCTACCGGTAAGGATTCCAGAATACCTCGTGATGGAAGCTCTGCCATTATGCAACTTCTTCCAATTTCTCCGTATATCGGTCGATCGATTGGAGTACGGAATCCGGGTTCTCAAACTGGAGAATTTCTCCAAGTTCCCGGCGCCCTTCCGGTAGTTCGTTGATATAGGCAGCGAGGTGTTTCCGCGCGGTCAGAACGCCGCGGCGATCTTCATAGCTGGAGACGATATCCATGTAATGCCGCCGAATGGTTTTGAGCTTGGTTTTAAGGCTCGTGGCCGCGTCATCGCGCGATGCGTCAGAAAGGTGATTGTTAATTTCCGAGAGAAGCCACGGCCGGCCGACTGCCGCGCGACCGACCATGACACCGTCCGCGCCCGATTGGTGTAGGCATTCGATGGCGTCGGTCACACTCGCGATATCCCCGTTGGCGATGACCGGGACGGTCACTGCCTCTTTCACGTTGCGGATGAATCGCCAATCGGCTTCCCCAGAGAACTTTTGAGCTCTTGTCCTGCCGTGAACGGTAATCATCGCATATCCGTGATCTTCTGCTATACGCGCAATCGTCACGGCATTCCGATTATAGTGATCCCAGCCCGTCCTCATTTTTACGCTCACTGGAATTGAAACGGCGTCCGATACTCGAGAGAGAATTTCTTCAGCGCGTGGTTCGTCGCGCATCAAGGCGGAGCCGGCATAGTTATTTACGATCTTCTTCGCAGGACAGCCGAAATTCACGTCGATCATGATAGCGCCGCGATCCTCGCAAAATTGCGCGGCTTGTGCCATCGCTTCAGCGTCGTACCCCGCGATCTGTACGATCGTTCGGTCGTCCAGACCGTCAAGTTTTCGGCATTCATCCTGTTCACCCGCAATTATAGCGCGGCTCGCTGTCATCTCCGATATCGTCACGTCAGCACCAAGCGACCTAGCCGTCCTACGGAACGCAGGGTCTGTCACACCTGACATAGGCGCAAGCAGCGCTCGGTCGGCCAACTGAATACCACCAACCGAAATGCCTATTTTTTGTGCGTCCTTTTCCATGCTCACAAATTAATCATTGCATGGGGATTTGTTGCCTGCAAAACAAAATGGCTTTTGAGCGACTTAAAACTGGGAGCGTCAGGAAAGGAGCAGGACCCCAACGAATTTTACGCCCGGATAACTCAATGAGATCAAGAAATAAACCGTCAAGCCTACTCGTGCAACTAAGCGGCCGCGAAAACCTTTTTGCAAATGTAGCCAAAGCAAAATGCCGATGACGGCAAATGTGATGAGGGTCAGGAGACTCTTATGCGTGACCTGAAAAAACGTACCCGACGCAGCATACTCAGCGCCAATACCAAACATGATGGCGAGGCCAAGGACGATCTCTGCCACGGTCAAACCAAAGATTTCCGTCTTCTCCGTGGTTGAGATTGATGGGAGACGGTCTGTCAGAAGGCTGCGTTTGCGCTGCTTTAGCGCCCGTTCGCGTAGGATGATTGCGCCGCTGGCGATAGCACCCAATGTGATGAAACCGTAACTCATGACGGCTGCTCCAATATGCGCGCCGAGCCATCCACCAATATCCGTCAGCACTGCGTCGTCACCGGGAATTGTATCCGCCCAGACGACCATTCCCGCTGCGGCCAACAAATAGGGGCCAAGTAGGCTGCCAAGCGGCAGAATATCCCGCGTTCTGATCAATGCCACCGCGAAGGCGATCTGCGTCGCTAGGATGCTCGCGAGCAACGCGGTCGACAAACCCAGCCCCCAGTCGCGGTTCGCTATCCAGTATATCGTGGCGACGGTCGCGGCTGCGAATGCGGCCATGCAGCGCGTCCGTTCATACGGGCCCTGGATCTTCAGGGAAAATCCGGAAAACGCGAGGAGTGCCACAAGAACGATGATCGTGGAGATTGCGGTATGGGTCATAAACGAAATATAACCCAGCGTGTCGGGTCAATGAAATGCGGGATTTCCAATTGTGCTACAGCGAGACGGCATCAAGGTTGCGGCGTTATTGTTGGCCGGTGGTCGCGGAACGCGCGCAGGCTCAGGCCAGCCAAAGCAGTATCGCGCCATTGGGGATCGCTCTGTACTTCGACGCGCATTGGATTGTTTTGTTGCGAGCCCGTTCGTAGATATCGTGCGTGTGGTCATCCATCCTGACGATTATGAGCTATATGAGGAGGCGACCTCGGGTCTCAAAATCGCTGAACCAGTCCATGGTGGTTCCGAGCGGCACTTGTCGGCGCTCAACGGTTTGGAAAGCCTTGTTGCTGAAGCACCCGACTATGTTCTGATACATGATGCGGCTCGTCCGTTCGTCAGTCCCGAACTAATCGAAGGTGTGATCTCTGCTTTGGATGATGCGCCGGGCGCAATCCCTGCCCTGCCCGTATCTGATACTTTGAAACGTGTCGCGCCGACAGATCTTGCAATTGTGGAGACCGTTGACCGCGGCGGCATTTGGCGAGCGCAAACACCTCAAGGATTTCATTTTAATGCCATTCTCGATGCGCATCGCAGCCGCGAAAGTGAACTACCGACTGACGATGCGGCAGTCTTCGAGCGGGCCGGCATGACTGTCGCCGTGACGGAAGGCGATGAACAGAACATCAAAGTGACGTCTCCCAAAGACTTCGAGCTTGCGGCGCGCATGCTTTGGAATACCCGGGTGCAGACACGGATCGGTTCCGGGTTTGATGTCCACAAGCTCGGTCCGGGCGACGGCGTGATGCTATGTGGAGTCGATATTCCCTGTGACTTGACGTTGATCGGGCATTCCGATGCTGATGTGGCGCTTCATGCCTTGACGGATGCGCTCCTGGGCGCCCTCGGAGCCGGGGATATTGGGCAACATTTCCCGCCAAGCGATCCGCAGTGGAAGGGAGCCGCTTCTCATCTTTTTGTTGAAGCGGCAGCGGAACACGTACGTCAGGCTGGAGGCCTGATTAGCAATATAGACGTGACGATTATCGGCGAACGCCCCAAGGTCGGACCGCATCGCGAACAAATGCGGGCTAATATTGCCAGATTACTCAGCATCTCCCCGCAACAGGTCAACGTCAAGGCGACGACAACGGAACGTTTAGGATTCGCCGGGCGAGGTGAAGGTTTGGCAGCACAGGCTGTCGTCAGTATCGAATTACCAGTGCGATGATGGATGTTCGCAGGACTTTTGCCATTGTGGTCGCGACCTTTTTCGGCGCGGGAAAATTTCGCTATGCATCCGGAACTACTGGGTCGCTCGCCGTACTGCCCGTCATCTGGATGATCCATTCCACTTTCGGCAATAGTGCGGTTGTCGTGTTTGCCGTGCTGTTGTTCTTTCTGGGGACTTGGGCATCGCGTATCTACATCGAAATTTCGGGTGACAAGGATCCGAAACCCGTAGTCATAGACGAAGTGGTGGGCCAGGCAATCGCCATTTCCTTTTTACCTGTAAGCGCAGTCGCTTATATTGCGGCCTTTTTCCTCTTTCGATTTTTCGATGTCACAAAGGTCTGGCCAGCGAATTGGGCGGAACGGCATCCCAACCAGGCCCTCGCGGTGATGCTCGACGATGTCATCGCCGGGCTTTATGCCGGCGGCGTATCGGTTTTGATTTTGGAGTTCCTGTTATGAAATACAATTTCCCAGTCGAAATCATCAACCGCGCTGGGTCACTTATTAAGTTATGCCGGGACAAGAACATCCGACTGTCAACGATAGAATCCTGCACCGGCGGCTTATTAAGTGGTTGCCTTACGGATATTGCCGGATCGTCCGATGTACTGGATCGTGGTTTTGTCACTTACTCGAACGAAGCAAAACATGATGAAGTTGGGGTAAGCTATAAATCTCTCGAACAATTTGGCGCGGTTAGCGATGTTGTTGCACGAGAGATGTGTGCAGGTGCCATGCGGCGCGACGGCATCGGTGCGGCGCTCTCATTGACTGGCATTGCGGGTCCTGGAGGCGGAACGGATACTAAACCGGTCGGCCTGGTATTCATTGGTATTGCAACTAGGCCCCTGGCTCCGGTCGCTCATCGGTATGTTTTTGACGGTGATCGCCAGGAAATCCGGGCCGCCGCAATTGTTGAAGGGCTGCACCTGCTGACGACTGCAATTGGCGAGAGCCCGTAAGTTCAAAAAGTTGATGGAGCGGATGGTCTTCGCGCTCCAGCCACGGAGACAATGTCTCCATTGTAATTCCGAATAGCTGGAAGAAATTGACTGGATCTTCGAGTTGAGAAAGTTTCCCTTCCTGGACCAGCATGATTGCCTGCAGCGGTGGTAGGCGCAGAGAATCGGAAACAAAATCTGGTAGATAATACACGTTTCTTCCATATAAGGAGAACGCTGCCAGCATAATGCCTGCGACTTCTGCTGCATGGCTGGCCGTCTCCAGCGAGAGGCGTGCCTGGTCGAAAATGAGTGTCCGCGTGGCGCCATTCACCAGCAAAGCGACGTAATGGCTATGCTTACCGTCGCTGGTTATCTCAGTGTTGCGGTAGAAAACAATTGACTGAATATTGAGTAGGGCTGAGCGGTCGAAGGCCTCAAGGACCTGCCGGCTGGCGGTGTAGGTATCAAACGCGAAGGGGCGGTGCAGCTTGTGTAAGGATACAGAATCAAATTCACCGTCGTCTGTGAAGGTAATACCACCCTGACGAAGCGCCCGTTCGATTGCTTCAAGCGTGCTGGCGCGTGGATCGCCAATACCGCGCTCAAAATTGTTTAATGTTGCCAATGAGATACCAGCTGATTTCGCCAATTCACTTTGACGGATTCCAAGGAGTGCCCGTGCCGCTTTAAGCATATTCGGTATCAACATGGTGCGAATTATACCGTTATGAAGTAAATGGCCTGCCAATTACAATTAGATTTTATGCCTAAAAAAGCCGATAAGAAACTAAATTTGGAAACAAAACCAGAAATTCTGGACCGCAACTGTCTCAGAACATTCATGCCAGCTCAGCGGCTCTTTCCTCAAAGGCGGAAATCATTTTCCGCGCTGCCGCCTCGAAAACTGCACCGATCAGATTTTCGAGTAAAATAGAGCGGAACTCGAATTCGATCTCAAATGTTACTCTTGTGCCGCCTTGCTCATCTGCCTCAAGAGACCAATTGCTCTGCATATGGCGGAACGGGCCAGAATGCTGGCTCGTCGCGACAGTCAGAGTGTCAGGGTCTGCCGTCACATGGCTGGTGAACTTCTCACGCAAGCTTCCATATCCAATACTCAAATCCGCGATCAGGGTACCGTCGTCGCGGCGTTTACGGACCCTCGACGCCACACACCACGGCAGGAATTCATCGTAACGGTCTACGTCAACGACAATCTCATAAAGGTCATGTGCCGAAAACGGTAAATGCTTGGTTTCGCTGAAAGTGCGCAAGGGCGGTCAATCTTGAAGCGGACTATCCGGCAGCGGCGATTTTCGCTTCGCGGGCTGCCTGGAGGCGCTGGAAATCATCTCCTGCGTGATAGGAAGACCGCGTCAATGGTGACGCTGATACCATCAAAAAGCCTTTCCCGCGCGCCATTCGGGCGAGGCCTTCGAACTCGCCCGGCGGCACAAACCGCTCGATTGCCGCATGTTTCGGCGTCGGCTGAAGGTATTGGCCAATAGTCAGGAAATCGACTTCTGCTGCGCGCAGGTCGTCCATGACCTGGTGAATCTCATCCCGGCTCTCGCCCAGGCCCGCCATCATGCCGGATTTCGTGAAAATAGCCGGGTCAATCTGCTTGACCTCGTGCAGTAACTGCAAACTGGTAAAATAGCGTGATCCTGGTCGAATGGTCGGATACAGGCGAGGTACGGTCTCAATATTGTGATTGAAAACGTCGGGTTTGGCTGTGGCTACGATTTCCGCAGCGCCCTCCTTCTGCATGAAATCGGGCGTTAAGACCTCGATGGTTGTCTCAGGCGCGCCTGTCCGAATGGCTGCAATAGTACGGGCGAAATGTTCGGCGCCACCGTCGGCCAAGTCATCGCGATCTACCGACGTCACAACGACATGGTTTAATCGCAGCCGGGCCACGGCATCAGCCACGCGCGCAGGTTCACCATGGTCAAGGTTCGTCGGTATCCCCGTCGCGACATTGCAAAACGCACAGGCCCGCGTACAGGTTTCACCCATAATCATGAATGTCGCGTGTTTCTTTGCCCAGCATTCGCCAATATTGGGGCATCCCGCCTCTTCGCAGACGGTATGCAGTCTGTGATCATGAACAAGGTTTCGGGTCTCAAAATAGGTCTTTGATGTCGGCGCTTTGACGCGAATCCAGTCCGGCTTCCGCGGGGTCGGGTTGTTAGGCCGATTGCGCTTCTCGGGATGTCTCAGCTTCGCGGCTTCGTTTGTCAACATGGAATGCCCGCCGTTCAGAAATGTATCGCCTTGCCGAAGGCGTCCAACACCGATTCATGCATCATTTCAGAGAGCGTCGGGTGTGGGAAGATGGTATGCATCAGCTCTCTTTCCGTCGTCTCCAGTGTCCGGGCAATCCCGTAGCCTTGGATAAGTTCCGTCACTTCGGCGCCGATCATGTGGGCGCCAAGCAACTCGCCGGTTTTTGCATCGAAAATGGTTTTTACTAGACCTTCAGGCTCGCCGAGTGCGATAGCCTTGCCATTACCCATAAACGGGAAACGTCCGACTTTCACGTCGTATCCCGCTTCCTTGGCCTTGGCTTCCGTCATGCCGACGGACGCGACTTGAGGAAGGCAGTAGGTGCAGCCGGGTACATTTAAGGTATCGAGCGGATGGACGTCCTTCTCGCCCTTGATCTTTTCGACGCAAATGATCCCTTCATGGCTCGCCTTGTGGGCGAGCCATGGTGGTCCCGTCACATCGCCGATAGCGTAAATTCCGGGCTCGCCAGTCTCGAGCCATTGATTGGTCTCTATATGCCCCCGGTCGACATTCACCTTCGTGCCGTCGATACCGATATCTTCAACATTACCAACGATACCAATGGCGAGGATGACGCGATCGACCGTGATTTCTTCGCTCTTCCCCCCCTGCTCAACCGTCGCGGTGACGGTATTGGCCGCTTTCTTAAGCGCCTTAACCTGTGCCCGGGTTCGAATCTGCATGCCGTCCTTCTCGAATGCCTTCTGCGCAAACGAAGAAATTTCCTCGTCCTCGACGGGCAGGATACGATCCATAACTTCGACAACCGTTACCTCAACGCCAAGGTTACGGTAGAAACTGGCGAATTCGATACCTATCGCCCCGGAGCCGACAACCAAGATCGACTTCGGCATGGTTTCGGGCACCATAGCTTCCCTGTAAGTCCAGACAAGTTTTCCGTCCGGTTCCAGTCCCGGCAGGTAGCGCGCCCTGGCACCTGTCGCGAGGACAATATGCGGGGCTTCGAGGTCGGCCACCATTTTCCCTTCCTTCTCAACGGAAAGCTTCTTCGCACCGGCGGGACCGCCCGCGAGCTTTCCCCAACCGTCGAAGACTGTGACCTTGTTCTTTTCCAGGAGATGTCCGACACCGCCATTCAATTGAGCCGCGACTTTCCGCGACCGCTCCACGGCCTTCTTCAAATCGACTGAGGCGCCTTGGACAGTAATGCCATAGGCGTCTGCGTGTTGGATATTGCGATAGACTTCTGCGGTACGCAGCAATGCCTTTGTCGGAATACAGCCCCAATTGAGGCAGATGCCACCCAAATGGTTCGCTTCCACTAACGCGGCCTTCATGCCGAGTTGAGCGGCCCGGATGGCGGCGACATAACCGCCTGGCCCACCGCCGACAACGATAAGGTCGAATTTCTGTTCGGCCACGGGACCTCCCTAGAGCAGCATATTGAGTGGGTCTTCGATCATCGTCTTGAAGGCACCCAGATATTCAGCACCGATCGCGCCGTCGACGGCACGGTGATCGACCGATAGTGTGCAGGACATCACCGTTGCGACCGCAAGCGCCCCATCCTTCACAACGGGGCGTTGTTCACCCGCGCCCACCGCCAGAATGCATGCCTGTGGCGGGTTGATGACGGCGCAGAAATCCTTGATCCCGTACATCCCGAGATTCGAGATGCTGAAGGTTCCGCCTTGGTATTCCTCGGGTCCGAGCTTGCCGTCACGCGCGCGCGCGGATAGCTCCTTCATTTCGCTCGATATCGTCTCCATACCCTTGTTGTCTGCCTGCCGCACGACCGGCGTGATCAAACCGCCGTCGATCGCAACCGCGACAGCAATATCCGCGGATTTGTAAAGTTTCACGCCTTCATCGGTCCACGACGCGTTGGCCTTGGGCACCCGGCGGAGCGCGATTGCTGCGGCCTTGATCACAAGGTCGTTGACCGAAAGCTTGTAGGCGCCGTCTCCCTTCTCATTGAGCGTCTTGCGAAGTGCAAGGAGTTCATCGATCTCGCAGTCGACGGTGAGATAGAAATGGGGGACTTGCTGTTTCGATTCAGTGAGACGGCGGGCGATCGTTTTGCGCATCGTCGAAAGCGCTTCAAGCTCGAATTCCGGCTCAAAGGGGAGTTTCTCGGCGGTCGTGGGAGCAGATGGTGCAACGGCAGGCGCTGCGGAGGCCGCAGCAGATGCGGCGGATGCGCCACCGGCAATCGCGGCTTCAACGTCGGCTTTGACAATCCTGCCGTTCGGACCCGTGCCGCTTACGCCAACTAGATCAAGACCCGCTTGAGACGCCATACGCCGCGCCAATGGACTGGCGATAATGCGCTCGCCCGATGCCGCCGGCTGAGGTGCCGGCGCTGCAGGGGTGGCCGGGGCCGCGACAGGTTGCGGCGCAGGTGCGCTTGCGGCAGGAGCTGCCAGTTCGGCGGCTGCCGGCGGGGTGCCGCCATTTCCGCCGGATTGGGCCGGCGAGACATCGACGCCGTCGAGCACTGAGTCGCCCTCACCTTCTTCCAGAAGAAGCGCGATGACATTGTTCACAGCGACGCCTTCGGTGCCTTCCGGCACCAAAATCTTACCAAGTTTGCCCTCTTCGACCGCTTCGATTTCCATCGTCGCCTTATCGGTCTCGATCTCGGCGATTACATCACCCGAATTTACTTCTTCACCCTCACCGACAAGCCATTTCGCCAATTTTCCTTCGGCCATCGTCGGAGACAGCGCGGGCATAAGTATTTTTACTGGCATTTTTCTTTCCTCCCGCGCTACGAACGATAACAAACGTTCTTTGCGGCATCGACGATGTCTCGTGTTTGCGGTAGCGCAAGCGCTTCCAGATTGGCTGCATAAGGCAGCGGCACATCTTTCGCACAGACCCGCGTCAACGGAGCGTCGAGCCAGTCGAATGCAGCTTCCATCATGACAGCGGCAAGCTCAGACCCAATTCCGGAAAACGGCCACCCTTCCTCACAGCTGACGATGCGGTTCGTTTTCTGGACGGATTTGACAATCGTGTCCGTATCCAGAGGCCGAATGGTCCGAAGATCGATAACCTCGGCACTGACGCCATCGGCAGCAAGCGCATCCGCAGCTTCCATTGCTTTTCCGACCATGATCGAGAACGCGACCAATGTAACGTCGCTGCCCTCACGAACGACCTTCGCGCTACCAATCGGTACAATCCAGTCATCATCGACCGGCACATCGAAGCTATTCCCGTAAACCAATTCGTTTTCCAGTACGAAGACCGGATTAGGATCACGAATCGCCGATTTCAGCAGTCCCTTCGCGTCAGCGGCCGTATAGGGCGAGACGACTTTCAGCCCGGGACAATGTGCGTACCAACTTGCATAACATTGTGAGTGCTGTGCTCCAACGCGTGCGGCGGCTCCATTTGGGCCGCGAAAAACGATCGGACACCCCATCTGACCGCCGGACATATAAAGGGTCTTCGCCGCAGAATTGATGAGATGATCCATCGCTTGCATGGCGAAGTTAAAGGTCATGAATTCGACAATCGGCTTCAGTCCCATGAAGGCAGCACCGACGCCAAGGCCGGCGAATCCGTGCTCAGTGATCGGCGTGTCAATGACGCGGCGTTCGCCGAATTCCTCAAGCAATCCTTGGCTGACCTTGTAAGCACCCTGATATTGCGCGACCTCCTCGCCCATGAGGAAAACCGAATCTTCGCGGCGCATTTCCTCAGCCATGGCATCG
>DJKK01000344.1 GCA_002434595.1 Alphaproteobacteria bacterium UBA6544
GAATGGCATTGCTTCCAGCTCAATCCGATGATGCCTCATAATGGCGTGAGCCGAAGTGACTATTTGTCCCTGAAATTCGGCAATCCCGACAATGCGCAACGCCTTTATGAGAACATTGAAGGCGTCGGCCGACAGGCTGGCATCGCGTTTGATTTCGAGCGTATTCAGGTCACTCCAAATACCCTCAATGCTCACCGGCTCATTCGCCTCGCCGGGCAATACGGCGTTCAAGACGATGTCGTCGAGCGTCTCTTCGCTGCCTATTTTCTCGACGGTGAAAATACTGGAGACATCATGACGCTCGCGTCGATTGCCGAAGCGGCTAGTATTGATTGGGCAACCGCTCAGACGTTCCTGGAAAGTGGCGAGGATATCGAGGCCGTAAAATCTGATGACATGCAAGCCCGGCAGCTCGGCATTCAGGGGGTACCTTTCTATATTCTCGATCGCCAGTACGCCATTTCCGGAGCGCAGGAGCCGGAAGCGTTCTATCCATTATTCGATCTCTTGACGGTTTAACGCCGCGACGCCGGTTCCCTCGTCTGACATCCCCATTCCGGATTGCTTCAACCGACGAGGCTGGCGAGATCCAATAGCAATTGGTGAGCGCCTTTCACCCGCTTTTCCGCCGATGTCCAGTCTTGCAAATAGACCAATTTTTGATCTGGCCGCAATTTCATCGACTGAAAGTTTCGCTGGATATAACCAATCAAACGCTCGGGATTGGGCGGTGTATTGTCCCGAAAACTCAGTACCGCGCCTTTCGGGCCGGCATCAATCTGCTCCACGCCCGCAAGCTTGCACAGCTGTTTGACCGCCATCACCTCCAAAAGGTTCTCGACCTCTTGCGGAAGTGGCCCAAACCGATCGATCATTTCCGCCGCAAACGCCTCAATCTCGTCCTGATCAACTAGGAAGGACAGGCGTCGATAAAGACCAAGGCGTACAGAAAGGTCGGCAACATATCTCTCCGGAATCAGCACCGAAGTCCCGAGCGAAATCTGTGGAGTCCATGTCTCTTCCTCAACCGCATCCCCGCTCTCGCGCAACGAGGTAATCGTTTCTTCCAGCATATGCTGATACAACTCTACACCAACTTCACGGATATGGCCGGATTGTTCATCTCCAAGCAGGTTTCCAGCGCCCCGAATGTCCAGATCATGGCTTGCAAGCGAGAATCCCGCTCCCAACGTATCGAGTGTCTGCATAACCTCTAGCCGCCGCATGGCCGTCGGCGTCACTGTCTGCCCGGGTGGCAGCGTGAGATATGCATAGGCTCGCATCTTCGATCGCCCAACACGGCCGCGCAGCTGATAGAGCTGAGAAAGACCAAAACGATCGGCCCGATGGACGACAATCGTATTCGCTTTCGGTATATCGAGGCCCGCCTCGACGATATGAGTGCTCAACAAAATATCGTATCGACCATCGACGAATCCGCCCATCACTTCTTCCAGTTGCGTTGTCGGCATCTGGCCATGCGCTAGAGCAATCCGGGCATCCGGAACGAGTTCAATCAAGCGGCGGTATACGTGATCGAGATCAGCTATTCGCGGGCAAACGTAGAATATCTGACCACCGCGGAACCTTTCGCGCTGAATTGCTTCACGCATCACAACAGGATCGTACGGCAGCACAAACGTTCGCACGGCGAGTCTATCGACAGGAGGCGTTTTGATCAGGCTCATCTCCCGCACGCCAGCAAGCGCCATTTGCAGGGTACGGGGTATCGGTGTAGCGGTCAGCGTCAACACGTGAACATCGGTTCGGAGTTGCTTCAGACGTTCCTTCTGGGCCACACCAAAATGCTGTTCTTCATCAATGATCAGCAGTCCTAAATTGTTAAACTTTATCGTCTTGGAAAGCAACGCATGCGTACCGACGATGACGTCTATTGTGCCACTCGACAGTTCATCTCGAACGCTTTGCGCCTGCTTGCCTGTTACCATACGCGAGAGCTGTCCGAGTTTTATTGGAAGTCCCTTGAAGCGTTCGGCGACAGTCGCGAAATGTTGCCGAGCCAGCAAGGTTGTTGGGACAACAATCGCCACCTGTTTTCCGGACATTGCCGCAACAAATGCAGCCCTTAGCGCCACTTCCGTCTTACCGAACCCGACGTCGCCGCAGATCAGACGATCCATGGGCCGTCCGGATACGAGGTCTGATACCACATCCTCGATGGCGCGAAGCTGGTCTTCAGTCTCAGTCCAAGCAAATTCAGCGCAGAATTCCTGATAACTGCCGTCTTCCGGCAAAGCGGTACGTTCCGCTCTTTTTAGCTCTCGCTCGGCTGCGGTCTTCAGAAGAGTCTCTGCAATGATCCGTATGCGCTCACGGACCTTCGCCTTACGTGCCTGCCAAGCCGCACCGCCGAGCCGGTCGAGTTTAGAGCCCGCCTCTTCACTCCCGAAGCGGGATAGTACCTCGATATTTTCGACGGGGACGTATAGACGATCTCCACCTGCATATTCGACTGTCAGGCAGTCATGCGCCGCGGAATCGATCTGAAGAGTCTCGAGGCGAATATATCGACCAACGCCGTGATCAACGTGGACGACAAGATCACCGTCCGCAAGACTTGAAGCTTCAGAAATAAAATCTTCAGCCCGTCGTCTTCGGCGCGCTGGCCTGGCCAACCGCTCGCCCAATATATCCTGTTCGCTATAGGCGATGAACTCAGCGGTTGAAAATCCGCGTGTTATATCGAGCGCTGCGACGGAAATCGATGCTGCGGGGCGTTCCGAAAGCGCCTCCCATGTCTCGATAATTTCGACTCGTGCAACACCGTGATCCTTAAGAAGCCTCGCCAAGCGGTCCCGAGACCCGTTGCTGAAGGCAAATACGACCGTTTTACGCTCAGTTTCCGCACTGATACGGTCACGGAATGCATCAAACAAATTAACATCTGACCGATGACGTGCTTCGGTAAAATCAGCCGTCAAACGACCGCCAATATCTATGGTCGTCTTCCCGTCCGGACCGGACGCAAAGGGAAATAACGATAGGACCGAGCGTTTGGAGAGGCACTCTTCCCACTCTGCTTGTGCGAAATAGAGCCGATCCGGAGGCAACGGCTTGTAGGGCGGTGCCTCGTCGTTTGCATCCCGCACCGTCGACGGCATCATTTCACGCCGTGCTTCGTAGAATTCGTCGATTAGTTCAAAGCGCGCAACGACCGCCTGCTCTGTCTCATGATCCAGTACAACCGGAGCATCAGGCAGATATTCGAACAGGGTTTCCATTTCATCCGCAAAAAGCGGCAACCAGTGTTCGACGCCGGGGTGATGAATGCCGGCGCTCACCGCTTCATAGAGTGGATCACTTCCCACCGGGGGGCCAAAAAGTAACCGATACCCCTCCCTGAACCGCTCGGTAGACGCATCATCGAAGGCGATCTCACTGACCGGCCCCAAGACAAACCGTTCTGTTGTCCCGGTTGTTCGTTGTGACATCGGGTCGAAATGCCTGATCGTTTCAAGATCATCTCCAAAAAAGTCGAGGCGGTAGGGCTGCGAAGCTCCCGGCGGAAAAACGTCCACAATCCCGCCGCGGAATGCGAACTCACCCGGCTCTCGAACCGTGGCGGATCGGCGATAACCATTGCGCTGGAAATAAGCGGAGAATGCTTCTTGCGGCAGGCCGTCACCTATGGATCCGGTCAATCCGCCCGTCGAAAAAAGGGATCGCGATGGTACGCGCTGAAGAACGGCACTGACCGTGGTCAGTATCAGGCCCGTCGTTGGTTGCTCGGACAACCGCCCGAGTGTATCGAGACGTCGTGCCACAATCTCCGGATTTGGTGACACTCGATCGTATGGAAGGCAATCCCAAGCTGGCAACTCGAAGACATCGAGATCGGGAGCAAAGAAGCGAACCGCCGAAGACATGGCGGCCATGCGCGCATCGTCGCGGCAAACATGCACTACGGAACGACTGTACGCTTCCGCGCTCAAAACCAGCGCATCGTATCCTTCCGGCGCACCGGTCGCGACAATATGGCCAGATTGTGCTGCGATTAATGAGATGAACCGCGCCCGCGCTGATAAACGAACCCAATAAACGCTTCGAGAACGGGAGACACCAGACCCTCAGGGACCAACTGACGCCCAACAGACCAAGCGTACAGATCGTCGTCGGGCAATTCCAAAATGTGCTCGAATTCGGCAAGCTCCTCTTCGCGGAACCCGTGCATATTCTCCTCGTAGAAGCCGCCGAGCAGTATATCCATTTCCTTCGTCCCGCGATGCTTACTCCGAAATAGCAATCGCTTGCGTTTGATTTCTAAGTCTTCCGATCTCTCTTCCATCACTACCCTGCCTGTTTATGGGTACCATATATTGCGAATTCGCCGCCGGGTAAAATGTCATGGCGCATTGCCACGCGACCCGTGCCGAGTAAACTTCGGAAATACCTACGACGCTTCCGAGAAAAGCTTGTGCGACCCCCAATTCTCAACACACTCTTCAGACCGACGACCGCTCTCCCCGGCGTGGGCCCGAGAATTGCGAAACTCATCGAACGCCTGGCGGGGGTGAACGTAATCGACCTCCTCTGGCACCTGCCGAGGGAGCTCATCGACCGAAAGATCGTCTCGAACATTGATACGGCTGAAAGCGGTAAAACTATCACAGTGACGCTTACCGTCGGGCGTCATGAGCCTTCACGAAGCAAACGCCAGCCCTATCGTGTGAAATGCACGGATGGCACTGACGACGTTACCCTCGTGTTTTTTCACGCCCGTCACGATTACCTCAGACGGACCCTCCCGGAAGGCGAACTCCGCATTGTCAGCGGCACTGTCGAACTTTTCCGGAATGAAATACAGATTACCCATCCCGACTATATCCTTTCACCGGAAAACGCTAAGGACCTGCCGCTAGTCGAGCCGGTCTACCCGCTGACGGAGGGATTGACCCTGAAAACCTTGGGGAAGGCCATTCGCAAAGCATTGAACGATCTTCCTGATCTTCCCGAATGGCAAGATGCAAGCTTTGTCTCCCGCCGAAATTGGCCAAGTTGGCGCGAAGCGGTTCTGGCGGCCCACACGCCCAACGGCCTTGGTGCTCTCTCTCCAGAGACGCCGGAGCGCGCGCGCCTTGCCTACGACGAACTCCTCGCCAACCAGCTAGCGCTTCAGATCAC
>DJKK01000068.1 GCA_002434595.1 Alphaproteobacteria bacterium UBA6544
TTTCCAATGCATCCTGGCGTCGGGCCAGTTCAATCGCCCGTTCCGTCAGCAGCACATTGTCACGAAGCGTGTCAAATGGCGCCTCCAATACATTGCGCACACCGACGCGCGCGGCGAAGTGATAGATCACATGATAATCCGTACCGAGGCTGTCGAGGGCACCTGGTGCCATCATATCGATATCGATCAGACGAACCCGACCGGTCGCAAGCAAATCATCCAGGAATGTATCCCTCTGGCCGCGCGAGAAATCGTCCACGATCGCGACTTCCTCTCCGCTCTCGGCAATAGATCGCGACAGCCAGCCGCCGATAAAACCTGCACCCCCAGTAATAAAGGTGCTCATGCACGACCTCGTCCGATAGAAGCGAAGATGCAACCCGCGTCGACCGCCGCCGCTCTCTGGTCCCGTGTGAGCACGTTGTTTGCGTCAAGGATCGCCGGCTGTCCCGCTTCGAGCCATGCTACGAGATTGAACATCCTGAACCCTTCATGCGGTACGGCGAAGACGACACCATCCACGGAATCTGCCGGCGGCGGTCCTTCAAGCACCTTCATTTCCAGCTCCGGCCAGTGGTCGATCAGCGGATCACAGGCCAGAATCTCACCGCCGCGCCTCTGCGCTTCCTTCACAAAAGTTTCCGATGGGGAGTAGCGCGTATCGGCAACATCCTGACGGTATGTCACACCCATGACGAGAATGCGCTTACCTTCCAGCGTACCCCCAAGCAGGGTCTGCAGTCGCTCGAGCGATACCAAAGGCATGTCCTCGTTTACCTGTACCGCCTGTTCGCTGAAAGGGAAGGACAGATCGCGACACCCGATCAGGTCACGCGCCCCGATACCAGCCAGAAACGGGTCCTTGGTCAGGCAATAGCCACCGACGCCGAAGCCAGGTTGACGTATATTATTGTGGGTCGGACGCAGCCGTATGGCATCGATTACCTGAAAGAGATCGAATCCGGCAGCTTCGGCGAAGCGGGCCCATTCTTCGACGAACGCGATGTTTGCCGCGCGATAACTATTCTCCATGACCTTCGCCGTCTCGGAAGCAACAAGGCTGTCGAGCCGGGTGAGTGGGTACGCCTCGGTGTCGATCAAACGGGTTAGGAACGCTTCGCACGCGTCTGACGCCTCCTGCGTCCGTCCTGCATAGACCCGCCAATAATGCGTAATCGAGCGGAGATACTCCCGCCCGGGCATGACCCGCTCAAAGGAATGGGCGAGCAGAATGTCATCAGGATCGAGCCCTCGTTCCTCGAAAGCCAATTGCAATACCGGTGTCACGACTTTTTCGCATGTCCCGGGCGGTACCGTCGTCTCAATAAGGACCAATGCACCGGGCCGGATTCTCTCGCCGATTGTACGGACCGCCTGCCGAAACGCGGCAAGATCGACGCGCGGCACATCGGCCGAGCGATCGACATCCAGATTGATATCCACAATCACGACATCGGCGTCGGCCATCGCGTCCGGATCGTCGGTTGCCCGCAGATTTCCCGCGACGGATGCCGCCGCGGCAGCCTTCCCCAGCAGGCCATCCGTTGTCTCGAACGGAAACCGACAGGCATCGACCGCAGCGATCCGGGCACGACCTTCTTCGGTCGGAAGGTCAATCCCGGTCACGTCGTATACCGGTGATCCATCGTCGTTTCGAATCGAGGACACCGCAATTGCCATCGCGGCACCAACGAATCCTAATCCCTGAACACAGACCGACTTCATCTCTTAACGGAAGACCTCGGCGAAGTCGCGCTGAGCTTGCTCGAAATCTGCAATTCGGCCGATATCCAACCAGTACTCCCGAAGCGGGAACGCAATTGTGGACCGTCCCTTACCGATCATCTCCTGATAGAGCACAGTCATATCGTATCGCTGGTTTGACGGAATCATATCTAATGCTTCCGGGCTGAGGAGATAAATACCGGCATTGACGAAGAACGATTGAACCGGCTTCTCGGAGACACCGGTCAAAACTTCGCCGTCAAGCTGGGCGACACCATAGGGGACCTCGAAGTCGTATTCGCGAACGCACATAGTCGCGGTCGCGTCGTGCTCTTCGTGAAACGAGAGGAGATGACGGAAATTCGCCGCGGTCATAACGTCCGCGTTCATGACGATCATTGGTGCCGTCGGGCGTTCCGGCAACAGCGACAATGCGCCTGCCGTGCCAAGCGGTTCATCCTCGCGCAGGTACCGGATTTCCACGCCGAGTTCGGAACCGTCACCCAGATGCGCGTCGAACATCTCCGCCTTGTAATTTACCGCTATAAAGAACTTCCGGAAGCCCTGTTCGATGAAACGGTTAATGATGGCTTCGATCAGCGGTTGCCCACCAACATTTAACAAGGGCTTCGGCGTTTCTTCGGTCAATGGCCGCAGACGGTTGCCCTTTCCTCCCGCCATCAGGACAACCCAATTCTCCACCTGCGGCTGCCGCAGCAATCCCGCCAGACTTTCGAGCCCAATCACTCGGCCCTCGGCGTCGACCACAGGTAGTTGATGTATGCCGCGCTCCTGCATGAGGGTGAGAGCTTCCTGACGCGTCGCCTCGAGAGTTAACGTGGCCGGCGTCAGCTTCATGATCTCCGCGATCGGACTCTCGAGCGGGATTTTCCGCAAGATGCCACGCCGCACATCGCCATCAACAACGGTTCCGAGAAGGCGGTGTGACTCATCGACCACCAGGATAATTTGCTGCTGACTGTCAACCAGCCGCTCCAACGCCGCGAGGATCGTGGCGTTAGGCGACAGCATAATGTTGTCGAGTTCTGTCACTGGATAATGTCATCCACATCGTAGTCACGATCGGCAATACGTCCCAGCTTTTCCCAGAAACGAAATGGCGAAAGGCCGCTCCCCGGGCGTTTCACGCCAAGATTATCTCTTGTAAAAGTCTCTCCTGACCGGATCGGTTCGATGGCGACTAGGCTTTTGCGGGCCACAGCAATATTCGCAAATTCGCTTGCCCGCGGCCCCTTTTCAGCGGTGCCGAGACTAGCCTCGACCGCGCGAATACTTGACACTAGGGCATTCAGTTCGTCGGGCTCGATCGATGCACGGTGGTCCGGGCCAGGGAGCGTACGATCGAGCGTGATGTGTTTTTCGATGACGCATGCGCCGCAGGCCACAGCGGCCAGCGCTACTGCAATCCCTTCGGTGTGATCGGAATAGCCGACCGGAATACCGAAGCGCTCATGTATCGCCGTCATGGCACGAATGTTGGCGTCTTCGACCGGCGTCGGATACGCAGTCGTGCAATGCAGGAGTATCACATTCCGCATCAATGCCACCTTGCCATCGGCTGATGCTGCAGCCAACCGGAACGTAGTCTCAGAGGGCTCTGCATCGGGAGTGGTATAGCCGAATGCGAGCGGTCCCAATGCCGCTTCGATATCCGCCAGCGTCCCCATGCCGGTCGAAAGAATGACGGGTTTACCTGTACGGCCCGCCGCGAGCAGCAATGGCGCATTTGTCAGTTCGCCGGAACCGAGCTTGATCCGAGAAACGCCCAGTTCCGCATCGAGAAAGGCAAGGCTGCCCTCGTCGAAAGGTGTCGATAGAAATTCGATACCGCGGTCAGCACAAAGGGCGAGGAGGCGCTCATGCGCCGCGTGGTCGAGCTCGAGCTTCCGCAACATTTCGTGCTGAGAACTGTCGTTACCCGTATTGGTCACCTGATATTCGGCCTTGGGTGCCGCACCGGTCACCAGACGCTCGGTCGAGAAGGTCTGGAACTTGACGACATCAGCGCCCGCATCGGCAGCGACGTCGATAAGTTCCAGCGCCATTTCGATCGAACCGTTATGGTTCACGCCGGCCTCGGCGATGATCAGGCAAGCAGTGGCCTCAGGCATCGAAAAACGATTTCTGGATGAGCGACTGCGGCGCGTCAATTGCACGCAAAGCAGCCAGAATGCGCGGCGCGGCGGTTCCATCGCCGTAAGGATTAACGGTTCCCTTGTGATCACCGTCGAGGGCCTGCTGCAGGGTAGCAGCGATATCTTTGCTCAAGGGAGGGCAGTCGTAAACGGATGTCGCCCGGACGCGGCCTTTTTGGCGGTCACCGATATTTACGGTAGCGATTCCGAAAGACGGCGCCTCGTAAAGTCCGCTCGACGAATTACCCACAACCGCGTCCACCTGCTTGAGTGCGTTTACATAAAGCGTCTGCCCAAGGGATTCACGGAAGACAGCGTTCTCACGCAAATCGGCAAATGCTGCCATTGCTTCAGTCAACGCTCGGCCTTCGGTATCTGCATTGGGGCCTGTCACAATCAGACCTACATCTGTACCAAGTCCGTCGAGAGCTGTGAGTA